>JAEUQP010000766.1 GCA_016789645.1 Acidobacteriota bacterium
GCGATTAAGCCGCCTTCGACCGGCTTGCCGGTTTTGTCATATCGAATGAAGTCTTTGCTGAAATCCCAACGCGTGTGAAATTCGCGGACGACCTTTCCGCTGAGCACTTGATGGCGCGGCAATCCGCCGTCGAGCAGAATCTTTTGCCCACCGGCGTCGAGTTTCGGCAAACCGGTTTCGTCCTCTTCCCACGCGAAATCCAGCGGCGGATGCGGCGCACGGTGTCCGGAAACGCCGGGCACGAAAAACGGGTAGCCAGGATTGTTGATCTTGCCTGAAGCATCGGCCAGCACCTGTACGCGGCGACCGTTGTCAATCAACTGCACGGGCGCGGGCGCGGGAGCCATGGCCAAGGTCGGCAGCGGCACGATGGCCGGAATCGGCGTGCCGGCTTCGATTTCGGCATCGGGGTAAGCGCGGTTGACGCCCGCCACCGGACGACCATTGGCATCGAGTTTGGTTCCGGCTTCAAACACGTCGTGAATGCGCCACAACGACCACATGCCTCCGGCAAAGTGCGGATAAAAGTGACAATGGAAAATGGCATCGCCGACGGTTTGGTTGCGATTGCCGCTGCCGTTGTAAACCATCTCTGTGGTGAACGACGTGCCGGGATTGATGATCTGGCTGTCCAGATAATGGCTGTCGTCGCTGTTCGGCGTCCGCAACCATTGATGCGCGTGCAAATGGTGAACGTGCGTGATGGCTCCGCCGGTGTGCAGGATGCGGAATTTGACGTGGTCGCGCATGTAACTGTGATAGACGTTCGACGGATCGTCAGGATAAAACGCCTTGGTGGCTTTGGCGTTGTCCACCGGTTGGTATTGCGGAACCTGTCCGTTGCCACTGGCGGCCAGATACTGGTTGGCGTTTGGCGTGGTCTTCAATCCGTTGGTTGGATCGCTGATGATCTGGTTCGGCGAATTGGCCGGACGATCCACCACCATTGCCGGGTCGCCGTTCGCCCACGAACTCAAAAAGAATTCCTCGAACTTCAAATCCACGGAATCTTTGCCGCCCATCGGGCCCACGCCCATGCGGCTGGCCAGTACCTCCGCCGTAATGCCCGACGCTCCATAATTGATGGCAAACTGATCCGAACCGGCGGCGGTTCCGGCGGAACCGATCACGCCTTCCAGGCCGGGTTCAAAGAACGCTTCAAAGGCCTGCACTCCGGCAAAAACTTCGTGGTAGTGAATGGCGATTTCGCGATACGGTTGGCGACGATCCGGCGAAGCCGGATTCTGGTTGAACGTCGGGCTGGTGTCGGAATACGGAAAACGATCGGCATTCGGGCCGGTGATGATTGCGGTCAGGTCTGTGTGCACGATGTTGTTGCGAGCGTCGGTCATGCTCAGAATCGGAGTGCCCGCGCGCGGGTGACCGTTGGGATAAACGGCTCCGTAATTGACCAGCGGACGACCATCGAGCGTGAACAGGTGTTGGTCAATGACAACGACGGACGCGGTTTTGACTGTCTGGTTGTCGGGAACAGCAGTGCTGAGCGCCCAGACTTGTTGCGGCTGACCATCCACAATCGTCGTGACAGGTTTGCCCGAAGTGTCGAATTGCCGGGCAATGCTCATGTTGGCGTTGCCCGGAATCTGGACGGTGTTTTTGCCGGTCACGTCGCCGGTGAAATACGACGCCAGTCGCAAATCTTCGCGGGTGACCTGGCTGCGATACCATTCGGCGTTGGCCGGTTGAACGTTGACCGAACCGAACAACCCTGACGGAATCTGGCCCGCCCAATCGCCCGCTGCGCTGTAAAGCATGAACGCGCCTTCGGCTTTGGCGAAATACGTGTACGTTTTGGACTCGCCCGGCGCGGCATAACCGTTCGGATTGTTGCCCGTGAAGGTGGCGTCGCTGTTGATGTTGCCCGCCAGTTCCAATCCCGTAACGTGAACTCCGGCGTGGCGCGTTGCCGATTGGCCATTCGATGCCGTCGCCGCCAGCCAATTCGTGAATTTGATTTGCAGGCATTGGCCGACGTTGGCGCGCAGCACAATCGGGCGCGGGCGTTTGTCCGGGCGCAACATCACTTGGCCGGGCTGGCAGTGACCGTCAGCGCAGCTTTTGCCGTCGGAATCCACCACGTCACGCTTCAACGCGAAAATCATTCCTTGCGGATAAGCCGATCCCAGCCGGTTGAACATAAACGGCTGATCCAGCGCGACGACTTCGGCGGTGACCGTATTGGTTGATGTACAAGTCGTCGCTTGCGCGGCGGC
>JAEUQP010000873.1 GCA_016789645.1 Acidobacteriota bacterium
TCGAATCGGTCGCGGCAGCGGATAAAACTGCAAATGGTTGTTGATCGTCACCGAATAACTTTGCGATCCGGTGCAGCCCAAACTGTCGGTCGCTTGAATCGTGAAGGCGAAGGTTCCGGCAGCCGTCGGCGTCCCGGTCAACGCCGTTCCCACCAGACTGATTCCATTCGGCAACGTGCCCGAAACCGACAAGGCGTATCCGGGCATGCCTCCTGCAACCATCAGGGTTTGGCTATACGAAATGCCGACATCGCCATTCGGCAGCGTTCCCGGATTGACAGTAATCGCCGTGCATCCGCTGGCTTGCGTGACGGGGAAGCTCAATCCGGCAATGGTCATCGAACCATTGCGCGCCGGGCCGTTGTTGGCCGAAACCGAATAATTGACCGAACCATTGCCCGGCCCTCCGGGAGTCCCACCGATCTGAATCCAACTGTTGTTGCTCGACGCCGACCAATTGCACGCCACATCCGTCGTCACCGTGACCGAACCGTTCCCGCCCGCGGAAGAATAATTCGCATTGCTCGGATTCAACGTGTAATTGCAGATGGGAGCTTCGCTGAAGTTGAACACAACCAAGGCGAAATGCTGGTCAGTCGTATCCGCGTCGCCCAGAATGCCGTCGCCGTTCAGTCCAGTAGCTCGAATGCGAACCGTAACAGCCGTTCCCGCCGTGACGCCCGCAGCAAGCCAGACGTTTTCAACGTTGTTGATGGTGTCTGCCGAACCACCTGATGCGGACAATCCTCCGCTGAAGACATTGCCTTTGTAGGTTGTCGCGCCAACCGTCACTTCCAGATCAAGGTTGTTGACCAGCGCAGGGTTGGAAACTCCTGGCGGGTCTGTCCAGACCAGCGTTGCGCGAAAATGGCGCGCGTTGGTGGCAATGGTTCCGTTGTAGGTGAATTCCTGGCCGATGTTGGTCAACCCATTTGTCTGGTTGACGTATTTGGTCGCGACGCCCGTGTTCAACACGTTTTTCAGGTTTAACCGTCCCCAACCTTCGGCTCCGTTCGGAATTGAGGCCGTCACGTTGGTTCCGCTCATTTCCTGACCGCCATTCAAAATAGCGGCTTTGACCAACGCCGGGCTGGGATTCGTGCCTCCGTTGGCGTTTTTCCAGAATTGTGTGAACAACGCCGCCGCGCCCGCAATTTGCGGAGCCGCATGCGACGTTCCAGTGCTCCAACGATGATGAGCATCAATGTTGCCAAACAGAGTGTCCGTCCCCGAACGACCGCCACTGACTCCCGTTCCCGGTGCGGTGATGTCGGGTTTGATGCGTCCGTCCGCGGCTGGCCCACGGCTGGACGACGAAGCCAGATCATCCAGGTTGTTCGCGCTGCTGGTCAGTTCCGGGCGAAGGTTTTCGGAATTGGCCGTGGCGATCACGTTCTTGGCGACCTTGGGACGAGTCAGTCCGTTGGTTCCCTGATTCCCTGCCGAAAACACAATCAGCAATGGATCAATCGTCGCCGCGGAAGACGAATCTCGCACAAAACCGTCGTACTGCGCGGCGAATGAATCATACGAATTGCCATTCAAACCAGCCCCCCAACTATTGTTGGAAATCGTCCCTTTCACGCCATTTGGTCCGCTGGTTGTCACCGTGTCGTTGCAAGTGTCGGCTTCCGATCCGGTATAACCACTTCGCAACAGCGGAACATTGATGATGTGAGATTTACGCGCAACGCCAAGTCCGTAATTGTGGCCGGTCGGATCAAGCAAGGACGAAAACGGCAAATCGCCCGCAATAATCGTTGCGTTCAAATGGCCGTGCCCATCCGCGCCAGCCGCCGCTCCGCGCAAAGGCGCGTTCACAGTGTTACTGGAGGTGATGTAAAAACCTCCGTCGCCGGGAATGCCTACGCCATCGTCCACCACGGCGACTGTAACGTTTGTGCCGTCCACGCCAAATTGCGTCAGCGAATCATATCCCGGCCCCGAAATTGTCGTGTTATTCGTAAAGTTTCCGGCGACGATCTGCGCGGCGCGTTCGTCTTCTTTTTCCGGTGGAATGTACGGATCAATCGTAATCACGCCCGGAATTTGCACCATCGGCAAAATCAGCCCGGCGTCCATTTCCACGCGAATGACATTGAAGTAATTCCCCGGCAAGACAATGCGGTATTTGATCCTTCCACCGAAATCGGAAACCGTTGTGGCCGTGGCTTCCAGACTGACCTGCTTGAACACCGCAATGTCGAATTGGCCGACGTTCGAACCGGTCGCGGATTGCGTCAACGCAAGTTGGCGCATCTGCGGCGACAGTTTGTAAAGCGGATGAAATGCGCCCGTCCAACGAACGCGCGGATGATTTTCAATCGTGGCCATCGCTTCGCGCGAGGCATACACGAAAAATGCCTGATGCGGCACGTATTGCAAAATTTCCGCGCCTGCGGCTCGCAATTCCGCCAGCCATTCGTCACGCGCCGGAGCAGCAAACTGCACGATGTAATAATCCGCTCCATCGCCGGTCGGTTTCACCATGCCACTGATCCCGGCAAAGGCGCGCTCGGCGGATTCAGTCAGCGGGTCAAAACTGAAGCCAGGCAAATGTATGCCGGTTTCGATTTTGTCAGCCTGCTCAAAGGCTTTGCCGTGAGCCATTGCCCGATTGATGGCGACCACCACAAAGGTCCCGTAATCTTCAACCACTGTGCCCAGCCCGCGCACAGCTTCGCGGTCTTCTTCATTGCGGATGGTGACGCGAATCAACTGATTTCCGGCATCGCGCACCGCCAGCGTTACGGCATCCGCGCCGGTTTTAATGTTTCCCTTGTTGGGCGGTTGCTGACTGGCCGCGCTGGGAGCGGCGGAACCGGGTTTCGTTCCCATTGGAGTTGCCCAAATCAAAGCGAGCAAAACCAGAACAACGCACACCAAAATAGCGGAATGGAGCTTTCTCATTGGATGAAGACCTCGTTCGCTTGCGAATCCATGCTGGATCGCACTTCTTTCGGATGTAAAGAGTTTGAACAAACTCCGGCAGAAACTGCGACATGATTGCGGACAAATTGTTCGGGTAATTTGATGACTACTCTTTGGCGAGGCGAACTATAGGGGAAACATGCTGAGTGGACAAATTTGCGAAGCGTTTTTTTCGGACTAAATTTTCTCGCGGACTCATGTCTTCGCGCGACTCAAACGGGCAGGCTCGGTTATAGTTCGCGGCGATAAAACTTTTCATCAATCTCAATCGAAAGGCAACACAATGAATCGTCGAGACTTCATCAAAGCAGGCACTTCATCCGCCGTTCTTTTCACGGCAACCGGCTTGACCACGGCCGGAATGACTGCTCACTCGTATGCACGCATCATCGGTGCGAACGATCGAATTCGACTGGGCGGCATCGGGCCCGGAGATCGTGGCAGTGGTCGCGTGGCAACCGCGCAAAAGCTCGGTGCGGACATTGTCGCGCTGGCAGACGTCAACAAAGGCATGCTGGCTGTGGCGCAGAAACGACTCAGCGCACCGGTCGAAAAAACCTATGTGGATTACAACGACCTGCTGGCGCGCAAAGACATTGACGGCGTGATCATCGCCACGCCCGATCATTTGCATCATCAATGTCTGGTAGATTCGGTTCGCGCGGGCAAGGATGTGTACATCGAAAAGCCTCTGTCACGCACCATCGAAGAAGGCGAAAGCATGGTTTCCGCCGTCAAAGCCTCGAAACAGATTGTGCAGGTCGGCAATCAACGACGCAGCGGCGATCATTTCAAAAAAGCGCGCGACATCGTTGCGTCCGGCGGCATCGGCGAAATTCGGTTTGTCAGAATCTGGGACTTCCGTTATCGCCCCGTGGATCCGTACATCAAACGCAGCAAAGACCAATCGCTGTTTGCGCCGGAGTTGGTGGATTGGTCGCGCTTTTTAGGGAAAGCGCCCAAACGACCTTACGATGCCAAACGCGCTTCCGGTTGGCGCTGGTATTGGGATTACGCCGGAGGGTTGATGACCGACATCGGGCCGCATTGGCTGGACGTGGCGATGTGGATTACTGGTTGCGACGGACCGAAAACCGTCAGTTGCAACGGCGGCAAATACCAAAACATGGATTGGGAAACGCCGGACAACGTCCACGCCATTTTGGATTGCGGCACGTTTGCCATCGTCTTCATGGTGCAGTTCATGAACGGCCAGGAATACGACGGCGCAGCGTTTTACGGGTTGGAAGGCAGCATCGTGCAGGAAAACAATCGCGGCCCAAATGGGATGATGGTTCGGTATGACGCCAAGCGCAAAGAGGTGGAAAGCTGGAAGGTCACCGAAGAAAGCACCCCGCACATGCAAAACTTCCTGGATTGCATGCGCAGCCGCCAGCAACCGAATTCTCCAGTGGAATTGGCCAACCGCGTGTTGGTTGGCGCCCATCTGGCTAACGAATCATTCCGTTCCAGCAAACGCGTCAACTGGGACACCGTGAAATGGCGTCACGCTTGAGCTAAATCAGGACAAGCAACATTGCGACCCTCTTTTTTCGACAGGATGGCCAAGATTTGCGGCAGGATTTACAGGCTCGTCAAATCCAGCCAGGCTCCCAGCAGGTTTGAATCTTGTTCATCTTGAAAAAATCACGTAAATCCTGTCTCAAAGCTTTGCTTCGATTTAGTCCGCTTCAACGCAAAGTCGCAAAGCGCCAAAGGCGCAAAGGAATTCAACACTCCTTTGCGCCTTTGCGTTGATTGTTTTCTCAGCCAGACTGAAAAAATTCCAGCGCAGTTCGCCCGCACCTTCCACTTCATCAAACAGAGTGATTCCGTTGACGCGAATTTTCGGCATGCGCTCTACCCTTGAGTTCGTCCAAAATCGTCCTGAAGCCGCTCAATGTCGTCTTCGCCCAGATACCCGCCACGTTGAACTTCGATAAAAACTACAGTTTCTTCACCGGGATTTTCGATGCGATGCGCCGCGCCGATGGCAATGTCTACGTATTCGCCGGGCTTCAGAATAATCTCTTGACCATCCAGTGTGACTTTGGCCGTTCCAGCCACGATAAACCAATGTTCAGCGCGTTGAGCATGTTTTTGATAACTGAGCCGTTTGCCGGGCAACACTTCAATGCGTTTGACCTTGTACCCGTCGGCTTCGTCCAACACTGTAAACGTGCCCCACGGACGTTCGTCGTACTTCGGTGAATTGTTGATCATCGTTTGGTCGTGATTCATTCGGTATCAAATTCCTTTTTGCCTTTGTCGCTGGTCGCCCAGCCTGTTTTTAAGCAACAACATCATTGCCGAATCCGTCAAAGTCTATCAACCGGCGGCAACCGCTAAGAAAAGAAAATCGTGAATCGTGTTGGCTCGTTCGGCAAACTTTCGAGCGAGAATTCAAATCCGTGGCTGTCCAGAATTTCCTGCACCAGAGTCAGCCCGATCCCCTGCCCATTTTCCTTGGTGCTGAAAAACGGAGTGAACAGATTGGCTCTGACCGATGGTGGGATGCCGCCGCCGGTGTCTTCAATGGCGACAAATGGCTTGTTGTTCA
>JAEUQP010000943.1 GCA_016789645.1 Acidobacteriota bacterium
TGAAAACGAGAAACACACAGAGTCTGAACAGGAGATTATCGGTATGAAACATTTTGCATTTTTTCTGTTGCTGGTTCTTTTCAGCATGACTGCCTTCGCGCAAGAGTCGTTCGATTGGCCGCAATGGCAGGGGCCGGATCGCAACGCCATCTCTAAAGAAGGCGGATTGCTGCAAACGTGGCCGGAAAAAGGCCCGCCGCTGGCGTGGAAAATCAAAGGCATCGGCAGCGGCATGGGCGGCGTCGCCATCAGCAAAGGTCGCATTTACACTTCGGGCGATGTGGGCGATGCGTCGTGGGTTTTCGCGTTGAAAGAGGCAACCGGCGAACTCATCTGGAAGGCTAAGCTGGGACGCAGTGGCGAAATCGGATTCTCTGTCATGCCATCGGGGCCGCGCGGCACGC
The DNA here is from genome assembly GCA_016789645.1 of Acidobacteriota bacterium. Lineage (GTDB taxonomy): Bacteria > Acidobacteriota > Blastocatellia > RBC074 > RBC074 > RBC074. The sequence continues at coordinate 405 of JAEUQP010000943.1, forward strand.
CTACAGTGGATGGTGACCGGCTTTATCTGATGAACCAGTACGGCGAACTGGTTTGTTTCACGACCGCAGGCAAAGAGGTTTGGCGCACCGATTTTGTGAAAGATCACGGCGGGATTATTCCCACGTGGGGCTATGCCGAATCGGTGCTGGTGGACGGCGACAAACTGATTTGTTCGCCGGGCGCTCCGAACGCAGCCCTCATGGCATTGAACAAAATGACCGGCAAGGTCATTTGGCGCAGCGAAGTCCCTACTCGGAAAACGCCGAGCAGCGATCAAGGTGGGCGGGGCGGTCGTCCTGGTGACGAAGCGGGCGCGAGCTATGCTTCGATCATCGCGATAGATTTCGAGGGAGTACGCCAGTACGTGCAATTCACAGCGAAAACGCTCGCCGGTTTTTCGGCAGCCGATGGCAAGGTCTTGTGGCAATACGATCCCGTCGCGGCGCGCATCACCTGCTCTACGCCGATCTATCAGGACGGTCTGGTGTTCGGCTCGTCGGCGTATGATGGCGGCGGCGGCGCGGTCAAACTCAGCAAAGGAGCCGACGGCAAGATCAAAGCCACTGAAGTCTATTTCACCAATCACATGCGCAATCATCACGGCGGCATGATCGTCGTGGACGGCGCTTTGTATGGCGCAGCGGGCGGCAACGAAGGCGGCTTTCTGGTTTGTCTCGACTTCAAAACCGGCCAGGTGTTGTGGCGCGAACGTCAAGCGCCGAAAGGCTCGCTGGCAATGGCGGACGGGCGTCTGTATTTACGCGCAGAATCAGGCACGATGATCCTGATTGAACCCAACCGAGAGAAGTACATTGAACGTGGTCGCTTCGAGCAGCCAGAGCGCACCCGCGAGCAGGCGTGGCCGCATCCGGTTATCGCCAATGGCAAACTGTACATCCGCGACCAGGGCTTGCTGCTTTGTTACGACCTGAAGAAAAAGTAGCTTCAACCCCGCTGACCGTTTTGGGCAAAATCACCTTGCCGCCAATTCTGCCTGCGATTGCGAACGTGGGGTTTTCAGCAACGGGCGAACGCATCCGCCATCTGCCGATGACGAAGCAGGACTTTGGTTTCGCGTAACTGTCGTTCTCGCATCAAGATGCGTCGCCTGATGACGAACGACGGGTTATGAGCGCGATGGCGAGCGCGACAAGGGTCAAAATCGCTGCGACGGCAAATGTGATCTGCATGCCGGTTGCCACTGCCTCGGGGCGAGCGGAGGCGATGTCGGTCGTTGCCGATCCCAGTGCGAACAACGCGCCCATTACGGAAGCGCCAGTGATAAGGCCGAGATTGCGCGACAAGCTGAGCAAGCCGGAGATGACTCCCCGTCGTTCAGAAGGAACATTCCTCATGACGGCGGTGTTGTTCGCTGCCTGAAAAAATTGATACCCGGGGGACAAGACGGCTGTGGCGGCAATATATCCCGCGAGGCCGAACAGCGGCGGCAGCACGGATAGCGCAGTTAGGCCGACCACCATTTCACTGAGTCCAAAAATAACCATGAAGGGCGCGCCCAAACGATCCACGGTACGACCAGCCGGGATACCCATCAGCATGGAGGTAATGGGGCCAATGGACATGACCATCCCAACCATGGCCGCGTTGAGCGCAAGCGCACGAGAGAGGTAGAACGGCCCGACCACCAACGTCGCCATCATCACAGTCGAAACCATCGCGCTCATCACAAGGCTGGAACTCAGCACAGGATCGCGAAACATCGTCCATTGGATCAATGGTGACGATGCTCTTGCTTCGACGAGCACGAAGAGGACGGCTCCGCCGACAGCAACCAACCACAGGGCGAAGCTGGACGATCCGAAATTTCCGCGCCATCTGGTCATGGCGAGCGCATACGCTGCGAGCGTCAAGGCGAGCAGCAGCGTTCCCATCGTGTCAAAAGCGGCGCGTTCAGTCTTTGGCTCACGGCGATCAGCGGGCAGAGTCCAAGCCGCTAGAAAATATGTCAGGATGCCCAATGGTGCGTTGACGAGGAAGATCGCCCGCCAACTTAGTCCGGCGATCAGCGCGCCGCCGAGCGATGGGCCGAGCGCGGTGCCGATGGCCGACATGGTTCCGAGCAATCCCATAGCGCTGCCGGTCTCGGCCTTTGGAACCGTTTCACCGACAAACGCCATGGCGAGCGCCATCATGAAGGCCGCCCCAAGCCCCTGCAGCGCGCGGGCAGCAATCAGTAGCCAAAGCGTGGGCGCAAAGCCGCACAGGATTGAGGCCGTCGTGAACAGGAAGATTCCGGCCAGTAACAACCGCCGACGCCCCATGATGTCGCCGAGTCGTCCCACGCCGACGATCAAGGTGGTGATCGCGAGAAGATACGCGAGGACGATCCACTGGACTTGTTGGAAAGGGGCGTTGAACGCCTTTGCCATCGCCGGCAAGCCAACATTGGCGCTGCTGGTGCCGAGCGAGGACAGCAACATGGACAGCGAAAGACTGGCGAGCGTCCACCGAACGGAAGCGGATCGTTCCGCACTTCCGGCGACTGCCGCATCTCGTCCTGCAATTCCCGCCATCATCGGTTTCAACATGAATTCCTTTCTCGCCTTGGGTTTGCTCACGCTGCCCTGTCAGTCCAGACACCGTCCCGTTGTGCATATCTGGTCACGACTTCTTTTTTTAGATCGCAACTGGTGAAGCGATAAAGGAGAAGCGGGCCTGCGATGCAGCGCGTGTCGTGGATGTCGCCAGGCAAGTACACATTGACCTGCCCCGGTCGTATCACGCTGGAATCCCGCTTCACGAGGTGCATCTTTCCGTGCGCGTCCTCGATCCGCGCATAGGTTCCCATCTCGGTTTCCCCTTGTTGGACGGCATAGATCACCCAGCCCCTTCCGTGATCGTGGGGAGGGCGGTAAAGCCCAGGAGATTCTGTGTGCGCCAGTAGCACGAACCCATGCTCCGGATCGCGGTACAGCTCTTTGTTATCGGGAGTTTCCCTTTGCAGCGCCGCCAACCACTCCTCCGTGGCTGATGCTTGGAGCAGTTCCTTCAGATGGTCGCGGCAACCAGCAACCACTTCGGAGCTAATGGGGCCCCAAGTCGCCCTGACTCTTTCAATGAATGTTTCCAGCGAATCTTTAGCCATCTATGTTCCTTTCTCTGTGGCACGCACTCCGCCCCGTTGAGCAGGGAAGCAATTGCCAAATACGAAACTTCGTCATTTGCCAGCTCCTGAATTGAAGCTGTCCCAACTGTACTTCCCAGCATGACAGGGCGGAAGACGCTCAATTTGCACTGTATTCGTGCGTGTGACGCCACATCACAATTGAATCGTGCTAGGATCAATTCATGTCGAAACCTGATTTCAACCTGCTGGTCATCCTCGATGTGTTGCTCACGGAAGGCAGCGTTGCGCGAGCAGCCCAACGGTTGCGGCTGAGCCCGTCGGCAATGAGTCGTACGCTGGCGCGCTTGCGTGAGACGACGGGGGATCCGCTGTTGGTCAGGGCTGGACGCGGGCTGGTTCCCACTCCGCGGGCGATGGAAATCCGCGAGCGGGTCAGCCAACTCGTGCAGGAAGGGGAAGCGATTTTACGGCCTGTTGAAAAACTCAACCTCAAACAACTCGTTCGCACCTTCACACTGCGAAACAGCGAAGGCTTTGTGGAGAATTTCGGCCCGTACCTGATTGCTCGCGTTGCTGAGCAGGCTCCCGGCGTGCGGCTGCGTTTTATTCAGAAGCCGGACAAAGACAGCAGGCCGCTGCGTGACGGAACCGTTGATCTGGAAACCGGTGTGGTAGAGAAGACGACCGCTCCCGAACTGTGTGTGCAGGCTTTATTTCGAGATCGCTACATTGGGGTCGTGCGAAAGGGGCATCCCCTGACCAAGGGGAAGATGACGGCCTCCCGTTACGCAACTGGCAGGCATATCTACGTCTCGCGTGAAGGATTCGACAGAGGGCCGATTGATGAGGCCTTGCAGCCATTCGGGCTGGAACGGGAAATCGTCACCATCGTCGGCGGCTTTGCGACGGCG
>JAEUQP010000955.1 GCA_016789645.1 Acidobacteriota bacterium
GCCGATTCGCATTCCCGACGAAATCAAACTGGTCGTTCAACCAACCGGCGGCCAGTTGAATTATGGCGAATTCTTGCGCGCCGCGGGCAAAGCGCAAGCTGCCGCGTGGACTTCTCGCAATCTGCCGCCGGAATTTCAACGTGGCGGAGACGTCGCCGTGCCGATGGCCTGGGGAATGTTGCTGGAAAACCTGCTGCTGGAAGAAGCCTGGCTCACCGGCACCTTCGGCTTTGTCGCCAACGCGGAATTTCGCCGCGCGCTGTCGCTGTTTCGTTTGCTGGATTTGCGCCGCGAAGCCGCACGGCTCACTTATGAACTGGAATTTCATTCGGGCAACCTGACCAGCGGCATTGGCGAACGCTACGCCGAGCTAATGACCGACGCATTGCGCGTGCGCGTGGACGGAGCCGATTGTTTGCGCGACCTCAGCGATGATTTTCGCTCGGCGGATTTTCTGCGCGCCGCCGCCTTTGAAGCGCAACTGCGCGACTTCCTGAAGACCCAATTCGGCACGCGCTGGTGGGCTTCGCGCAAAGCGGGCGAAATGCTGATTGATTTGTGGAATACCGGGCAGCAGTATTCGGTGGAAGAGTTGGCGGCGATGATTGGGCTAGGCGGGCTGGATTTTGAATGTTTGTTGTCGTTAGAGATAGGCGTTATGGAGAAATAAAGTGCAAAATTAATAACTATGAAAACACATCCTGAATATATTGCATTACGAGAACGTCTTTATGAGCTTGCTGCAATCAACCCATCAGCACTTGGGCGAGTGGAGGAGCTTGGTCAAACTTATGGGTTCAAAAAAGTGGTGCCAGTTTTTGAAGCCATAAAGAAGCTTTTTGGCCAACTGGTAAGGTGTAACTTGGACGATCTTCCTGATACCACGATTAGTCAATTGATCAGTTACACAAACTCAACTGGCAAGGTTTTGGCTGATGTACAGAAATTCAATCCCAAAATGGTTGAGTTAAACCCTGGTGAATTTGGTAATAAGCTTCCTGCCCAAGTCCATGAGCAGTTAATTCAGGAAGTTGAAAACCTATATCAAACATTATTTGGTCAACTGACCCACATCATTTCTTATTGTCTTGTTGAAGCTGTAGATCAAGTAAGGTTACGCGAAGAAGTCGAAAATGCAATTAAGGATATATCTGAACAAAAGGAAAGACTTGATGAGCAACATCGAGTAAGAATGAGCGGAGTTGAAGAAGCACTCGAAAAAGTTCAACAGACTGCCCAAAAAGTAGGTGTGGCAGCTCACGCAGAGCATTTTAAAGAAGAAGCCCGTTTACATGAAAAGGCGGCTCAAAAATGGTTGATTGCGACAGTTATTTTAGCTGTTCTTACGCTTGGGATTGGAATCGCAAGTTTTATCTTTGGAATATGGTTCTTCCAGTCCATTTCCCCAAGTCAGAGTATTCAGGTTGCACTAGCCAAGATTGCAATATTTTCTTTTTTCTTCTCAAGCTTGATCTGGACAGGGCGGATATACCGTTCACAGAAACATAACGCCGTCGTAAACAAGCACCGCCAAAACGCTCTGAGCACTTTTGAGACTTTTGCAGTGGCCGCTGGCGATGATCCTCAAGTCAAAAATGCTGTTCTTCTTCAAGCGACCCAGTGCATTTTTTCCCCTCAACATACCGGCTACATTGCCCAGGAATCAGACACTGCTGGTTACCCACAAGTGCTTGAAATCGTAAGAGGTATTGCCAGTCCACCAGGAAAGAACTAACCAATTTCAAATTGAGAATACTTGATGATTCAAAAAGTCCACGTCGCACTCGACGAACGAAGTTATGACATCACCATTGCCGACGGAGCGTTGAAGCAAGTCGGCGAAATCACGCGAGCGGCGCTTGGCGCGAAGACGCGCAAGCTGGCGATTATCTCCAACGCGCGTGTTCACCGGTTGTATGGCCGAGCCGTCGAAAAGAGTTTGAAGCAGGCGGGCTTTGCCACGCTGACGCATTTGATGGGCGAAGGCGAACGCGCCAAATCGCTGGCATCGGCGGAAAAAGCCCTGGCGTTTATGATCGCCAATCGTTTTGAACGCAGCGATGCCGTGGTCGCTCTGGGCGGCGGCGTCGTAGGCGATCTGGCCGGATTCGTCGCCGCTTGTTATCAGCGCGGTGTCCATTACGTGCAGATTCCGACTACTTTGCTGGCGACGATTGACAGTTCTGTTGGCGGCAAAACGGCAGTCAATCATCGGCTGGGTAAAAACCTGATTGGAGCGTTTCACCAGCCGCGCGCGGTCATCATTGATCCGCAAACGCTGGCAACGTTGCCGCAACGCGAACTGCGCGCCGGGCTTTACGAAGCTTTGAAGTATGGCGTGATTTGGGACCGGGCGTTGTTTGATTTGCTGGAGGAAAAACTGGCGGAT
>JAEUQP010000991.1 GCA_016789645.1 Acidobacteriota bacterium
AAAAATCCCTTTCGCATTTCGACGCGGCTTTCCCAGTGATCGCGTTCGTGTTGCGGCACGTTCAACAAGCGTTCGGCAAAATCGTGAACGCCTTCGGCCAGCGACTGCATCGCCACGGTGATTGGCGTCACGATCAAACAATCGCCGGTAATCCATTTTTGCAACGCTTCGTGTGGGCGCAACCATTCGCCCTCTTCCAGTTCACCGGGGATGATTTCCGTTTCCTGGCCTTCGGGCAGCCACGCGGAAAAGAACCGCGTGTCATAGCGGCGAGGCATGGAAGGCGGCGTCACCCAGCGCGGCGCTTCTTGCAGCAAAGAGGCGTCGAGCGTCAATCCCTCGCTGGCCAGCAATTCCTTGAAGCTGATTTGGTCGGCGGCGAGTTCCGCTCGCAATTGGGAGCGGCGCTCTGCCGACAGCGTTTCCGCTCCGCGTGCCAGCAACACACCGGTTTCTTCAAAAATTTCACGAATGGCAGCCACACGCATCACCGCCGTCTGTTCGTCATGGGAATGCGGAACGTTTTCAATTGGCACTTCGTGATCGAGTTCGTCACGCTGGCCGCCAGGAAAGGCGTGATAACTGGCCATGAACCGCAATGTGCGCGCGCGTTTGACCCAAAACACTTTCGGGTCGTCGGGATCGCGCAGCAAAATCATTGCTGCCGCGTCTTTGGGAGTGACTGGACTGACCGCAGAACTCATCGTAAACCCTGTTTGAAGTTGGAATTTGAAAGCGGGCGCAGCTTAATCAATTTTCCTGACGCTGGCAAAAGCGCTACTTCATCCATTTCAACTCGATCACTACGCGGTCGCGCGAATCGAAGTAGCCGAAAATGTTGGTTTGCCGGCCACCGAGAAAATCCGCGCTGACGCTGACGGCCCAATGATCGCCAAAGGTTTTGGACAGTTTGGGGCGAACCATGAACTGTCGCTGGTTCAGTCCGGTCAGCACGAAAAACTCCGGTCGGAGTGTGTCGCGGAAAAAGTTGGTGCGAAAGTAAATCGAAGCCAGATGATTATTGCGCGGAAAGAGCAACCGGTTTTGGGGCGCATTCACTGATTGAAGAAAGTATTGCCCGCTCACCCATAACCAGGTTTTTGCCGACCAATCCACGCCGACGACACTGGAAAACAGTCCGAATTTTTCAAAACCGCTGTTGATCGGATTGTCTGTCACGGCTTGAGGTTTATTGCGGTTCCAACCGGCTTCCAGACGCAGCACGACGGAGCCAAAGTTGGTCGCCGCCGTTCCGCCGTACACTTCCTTGCGGTCAAAACGCGGTTTGAAGACCACAGTCGGCAGCGGAGTGTTCGGAGCGGTTTCAATGCCGCGCAGGTAACTGGTCGGCGTGTCTTCCCATCCGTAAAAGTAATTCGCGGACAAATCCCAACTGCCAACGCTGCGACTGTATCGCGCGCCGCCTTGCGAAGATTTCAATTGGTATGCTGGGCGTGTCGTCGGCTCGACGCGCGTTGCGAACGGCGGCAAATTGCTTTGCGCTGCGCCGATCAAACCCAATCCGAAACTGCTGCCCAATCCGAATTCGTTTTCTGCTCCGGGCAAACGAGCGGGCGCGAAGTATGGAACCCAGATCAATTGCAACGAACCTTTTTCGACCGGAACATCAGCGCGCGCCATCCACAACGGACGACGCGAATCCAGAAAATCTTCCAGAATGAATTCGCGGTAATCCAGCGGGTTGATGACATCCAGCACCCGCAATCCGTCGGCTTGTCCCCAGACGACTTGTTGCAAGCCGAGTTTCAAGTCCACTGTTTTGACTTTGCCGTCGAACAACGCTTGGCGCGGATCAATCCAGACAGATTTGGGAAATCCCAGCCGCTCGACCGGATCGTAATGCGCGCGGCCTTCCAGCGTCAGTCGCCAATTGTCGGAGATTTTGTAAATGCCTTTGCCATCAATGAACGTCCGCGACATTTGCAACACGCG
>JAEUQP010001013.1 GCA_016789645.1 Acidobacteriota bacterium
CGAATATCCGCAAATTGAAGATGGCGTTGGAATGGTCAGGCAGTTTTTCGACGCGCACGACAAACGCATGAAACAGCTCGCCAAAATGCGCGAGCGCGGACAGTTTTCGCTGGCGAAAGCGAAGAAAGTGTACGGCACACTTGCTACGGGATTGATCTTTTACCCGATGCTGAAAAAAGCGGTTGAGGAGATGAATCACACGTTCGGCACACGGTTGCATGTGGCGCAGGTCGAAAACACGTTCTTCGGCAAAGGCGTGACAGTGGCTGGATTGCTTTCCGGCGTGGATTACCTGAACGCGCGCGACCAGTTCAAAGGCGAGTTCCTGATGTTGCCGCCGCATTGTTACCGCGAACACGATCAAAAGTTTCTGGACGGAATGACCGTCAGCGAACTGACCGCCGAACTGGTGTTGCCCGTCAAACGAAGTTGGAACGAAGTGCTGGATTTGCACGAACAGCAACAAACGCATCGAACTATTCTTTCTCACGATTACGGCGCAGTGACTTCAATTTCAGTCTGATGAAAGTCATTAAAGACGGGCAGTTTTATAAAATCTGGCGGATAACAGGCCTTCACCACAACTTCCTTGGCCTATCTTTTGTTCAAGGAAGCGAGGCGCCTTTGCCTCGAATCGAATCGCTACTTTCTGAGAAATGTTGCTCCCCTGAACCACTAGATTCCAACGAAGTGACTAAAGAGGTCTTGCGTGGCGTGCAAGAAGCGAATGATCTTTTAATGACTTCCTACAGGGTAGAGTCAATTTTATTTGATGCCAATGACACGCCGCCTGAAAGTACTTATGCCGTTTTGGCATACCTGATAGTGAAGAGTGTTTATGATGAGGTAATAAATTAGACAATGCAGCTTGAGGATTCACTTCAAACAAAACTGATCGAAATGTATGAAGCGCGAGAGGCGATTCTGAATCGCATCAACTCGGACTTCGTGCGCCCGGACGCCGACAGTCTGGCCACCAGCGTCATTGATATTGACAAGTTTTTGCAGGCCGCCGTTACCGAAGTCGGCCAGCGGCTGGAAGTGGATCGCTGCAACGTCATCACCCCTGGCCCGGACGGAGGTTTTCGCGTCAGTCACGAATATCTGGGCGACAGCAGTCTGACGCCTGGCTTGGGATTGAACATCCCAAACTCCCTCGTACCTTTTGATACGATCAAACAATATCTGCCGCGCGCACGACATTATTCGGTTGATGACACGCAAACCGCCAACATTCCGCTCTGGGTTCGGTCAACGCTGCAACTGATCGGCACTCGGTCGGTGCTGGTCGCGCCGTTTGTGTACCGCGACGAATTGTTGGGCGTGATGGGACTTCATTATTGTCAGCAACCGCACCGTTGGTCGGAAACCGAAATCAAATTGGTGGAATGGCTGGCCGGACAGGTCTCCATCGGATTGCAATACACACAGCTTTACCAGGAAAAAGAAAAAGAAGTCGAGATCACGAAGTTGATGCTGGAAATTTCCAACGACATCAACACGCGAACCGACTTCAATGAAATCACGAACTTTGTCATTGATCGCGCGCTGGAATTGCTGAAAGCCGATTACGGCTGCATCGCCATTTTGGATAATCAGGGCGAACAACTGCATTTCGATGAACTGCGCGCCCGGCGCGGCTTTGATCTTCGCAAAACAGTCGAAGCCAAATACCGCGAAGCCCGAAATCTGCGATTGCCGGATCATCCGGCAGTCAGCGAATTGCTGGACGAAGGCCAAACCTTGCGGCTCGAAGATTCGCGCACATCACCACTGGCGCGTTATCTGTTTTCCCAAATCATCAAAGGCAAATCGGCGTTGATCGCTCCGATCACTGTCAAAGAAAAAGTACTGGGCATTGTTGCGCTGGTTTGGGTGAACGAAACCAAGCGATTTTCTGATTATGACGTGCAAGTGCTCAACGGCATTTCCAGCCAGATTGCCATTGCACTGGAAAAAGACCGGCTGGCGGCGGAAGTCATTCGCCTGAAACGCGAACTCAACGACGCGCGCGCCGGAGAACGCATCATCGGTTCCGCGCCTAAAATTCGCCGCGCGATTGAAATGGCGCTGTCGGTCGCCGACAGCAATACAACAGTGTTGTTGCAGGGCGAATCCGGCACAGGCAAAGAGTTGATCGCCAGTTTGATCCAGTTCAATTCCCGCCGAGCGTCTCGCCCATTCGTCAAAATCAATTGCGGAGCGATTCCGCAAGCCCTGCTCGAAACCGAATTGTTCGGCCACGAACGCGGAGCGTTCACCGATGCTCGTTCGCGCCGCATTGGCCGTTTTGAAGAAGCCAACGGCGGAACACTGTTTCTGGATGAAATTGGCGAAATGAGTCTGGCGGCTCAGGTCAGTTTGCTGCGCGTGCTGCAAGATGGCGAATTTACCCGCGTGGGCGGCAACGAAGTCATCAAAACGGATGTGCGCGTCATTGCCGCCACCAACAAAGACCTGGAAAAGGAAATCGAAGAAGGACGTTTTCGCCGCGATTTGTTTTACCGGCTGAATGTGTATCCGGTCGTATTGCCACCGCTACGGGAACGCGTGGAAGACATCGAACAACTGGTCGCGTACTTCGTCGAACGATTCCAGCAGAAAAGCGGCAAACGAGTGACCGGAGTGTCTGATCGTGCGCTGCGAGTTCTGAAAAGTTATCCGTGGCCGGGCAACGTGCGTGAACTGGAAAATTGTGTCGAACGGGCGGTGATCGTTGCTGCTGGGCGTTTGGTAACGGAAACTGACTGGCCAGAAACCATTCGCGCGCATTCCGTGCCGGATCAAAGCCCCAACATTCAACTGACCGTCCCAATGACAATGGACGAAGTTGAAAAAATCATGATTCAGCAGACCTTGCTCTTCACAAATGGCGACAAGGCCAAAGCCGCTCGCCTGCTCGACATTGGCCGCAAAACGCTGTATCGAAAACTCGAGCAGTACAAAAGTTAAAGGCGCGGTCTCCCGCGCCTTTAACTTGAAACTTTCATTGAAGAAGAAATTACTTGTTGATCGAAGAATGGCTGCTGCCGCTTGAATATCCGGCTTGCTCAACTCTGCGGGCAATCAGCAATTCCCGATAATAATCGTAAACATATTTCTTCATCGCCTTGTGGCCCCAACGAGTGTAAAAATCGTAATCCTTCATCTCGTCGTAAGCTTGTTCAACATCCCATCCCTGCATCTTCATGCGATACACGGCGATCATCGCTCCCGTGCGGTGACGTCCACCGGCACAGTGAACAAACACCGGTTGATTCGCTTTGTCATTGACCAGAGATAAGAACTTTTCATCGGCATCGGCGGCTGGGTAGTTTTTGTCGCTCATCGGCAGATTGAAGTATTTCAAACCGGCTTGTCTTGCTGTCACCGCGGCGTAATCTTTCGGATCGTCTCGAAGATCAATGATTGTTTTAACTCCTAGTGCGGCCAGTTGTTCATATTCGTCTTCTTTAGGTTGCGCCCCTCGATAGAAGAACTCCGTGACTTTGCCAAAGTTATTGACATCCACTTCGACGCCGGAAGATTTCTTGTCTGATTTATCTCCGGAACTGGCTGACGAAATCAGAGTCGCCGAAAAGAAAGCCGCGACAACGACCATTACAACCAGAGAATTTCTGGTAAGGAATCTTGATACTGGCGTGAAAACACTATGCAAACCGTTAAGCTTCATGATCATCTTTCCTGGACTAATCGCCGTCTGCCATAGGTCATTGCCTACGGCTCTGCGGCTTGTGGATGATTCAATTTTCTTTCTTCGAAACGTTTTATTCGCCACGGATGCGACGAACGATTGCGGACGACGGTCGGATGATACTCATCACCGATTGCGATGTCTAGCGGAATTCATTTTTATGGAAATTCATTTTTTCGGATAGGCTGATCGGGCAGGTCACGGTGAAAAGCATTACGGATTTCTTGAATTGATTCTGCTTAACGCGGTTTCTGCTGCCGAAACCAGATACGGATCAACGTCGTGTTTGGCAGATTCCAGAGCTTCAACCGCCTTTGCATCCTGTTTCCCGGCAATGAGGCCTAAAGCCTGCGCGCTGGCTCGTCGGACATCCTGAGCTTTGTCACGATTGAGCGCGACAATCAATGCTTCGATGGATTCCGGATCCGCCATTTTGCCCAATCCACGCGCTGCCTGACTCCGCGCAAAAATGTCTTCGTCCTTGCCGCGTTTTTCCAGCAAATCAATCAGCGAATCCCTGGCAATCGGGTCGCCAATTTCAGCCAGGGCAAACGTTGCCGCCGCACGAATGTCCTGCTTCTTATCTTTCATCAGGGGCAACAATATTCCAACAACCTGCCCAACAACCTGCGACGACCGCTGATACGCCAAGGCGTAAATCGAAGCTTTTCGAATGGAGATGTCTTTCTCAGTTTTCAAACTGGCCAGCAATGTGGTCACAAATCGCTCATCGCGGCTCAATTCCATGGCCCTTGCCGCCAGAGCGCGCACCAACGGCGAGGAATCTCGTCGTAGCGTCTGACTCAAGGCATCAACCGTTGTCTGCTCGGCAGGGTAAGCGGACAACATCGAACCCAGCTCGATGACCACATCAGCCCGTTGGTCTTCGTTGCCGGATGCCAGGCGAGTCAATAACGCAGCCTGTTTGCTTGGCTCCTGAGCCAAAGCAACACCAGCCGCCAGCCCCAACACCATCATCGAGCCGACAATCAGCCGGGCTATTCGGGTTTGGAATGAGTCGTGTAGATTCATCAGCTCGCGTAATTCCCTGCTTTGATCTCGGATTTTCGCCTGATGGATTCCCACTCGAACACCTGACACGCACGACGATTTTCGTAAGCCGTGCTGAGCATCATCAACAATTCGTCGTCAGTAGTCGGGTTATGTTGGGAGGCTTTACGGTCTCGTCTCCCTCCGCGCTCGCTTTGACGCTGTTTGGCGCGCTCCAACTGCGAAACGTAATCCAATACGTCTTCGACTTCGGTGTCCGTCATTTGCTGGAGTTTATGCAGTAGGTTTTCTCGGTCGGTAAGTCGTTTGCTCATCGCTACCTCCTTAAAGTAGGGCAAACGACTTGAGAGAAATCAGGTCAGCTTGCCCGTCGTATTGTCACGCGCCTTGGCGCGTTGAGTTTTCGCATCATTGTTGGCAGAAAATCCTCTTTGAGTTTCAGAGTCGGTTTCGTAAAACACGAACCAACGTCAAACGATGTCAAAGCCACTTCAGGTCAACTCGGGCTACAGCATTGGGTTGAAATTTGGGAATCGGATTGCCTTCCTTACGACGCCGGGATGATAGTACAGCCTCTTCGCGCCACGCAAGACGAACTCACGTTCGCACCACAACCTTATGCTACACTGCGCGCCGTCGCCTCGAACTTTCGTTTTTCAAAGCCAATCTTCAACCAACACTGGTGACTTTATGAGCTTTCTCAACCGAAACATTTTTCTCACGCAGACCGAACAAGACAG
>JAEUQP010001044.1 GCA_016789645.1 Acidobacteriota bacterium
GCGATTTTCGCGGACGAATTTCCAGTAATCGTTGAAGCGATTGTCGCCCGTCAGCTTCGCCATTTCCGCGCCGACCAGCGCCAACACCTCAATATCGCCCAGCGTGTTAAAGATGCGCGGGATCGGCGTGCGTGGGAACACTGATAAAAACGGATTCGTCACCGAAGCCGTCATATCGGGATGCTTCAATTCCGCCCACGAATCCACGCCGAAAACCACGTCCGCCCATTCACACGAAGCCGTCCACCACCATTCCTGCACCGCAATCATTTCGATGCGCGGCAGCACATTGACCACCGTGTTGTAGTGCCATTTGACGTTGCCCAGAATCGAGTTCGCGTTGGCGAACCACATGGATTTGGTCGGCGTCGGGATATGCGTCGAACCGGTCAGCAGTTTGTTGCCGACACGCAGCGGATGGTCTTCGTGGTTGTAATAATGCGCGGATTCAGCTTTCCAATATTGCTTTGGCCGCGCGGGCTTCGACGGATCGAGTTCGATGTCGAAAGGATTTTCGTTGATGTATTGCGGGCAGCCGTTGAACAACGCAACGCGATAATTGCCCGCATACGAACCGACGTTGCCGCCGACTTTGCCTACGTTGCCAGTCAACGCGGCCAGCAAAAAGATGTCGCGGTCTTTGTTGTCATTGTTGAAAAACTGATTCGGCCCCATTCCGGTGGCAAAGAGCGTCGTGCCGGGGTTTTGCGCGAAATGCCGCGCAAGCGATTCCACTGCTGCCGCAGGCGCCCAGGTGATTTCTTCCGTGGTCTTCGGATCGAAGTGCGCCGCGTATTCCTTGACCAGATCGAACACCGGACGGCAGCGAACTTTCTTGCCGTCGGCCAGTGTGACTTCGATGGAACCTTCGAGCAGCGCATCGCCGACTTTGGAATTTTTGCCGACTTCATCGCGCGTCATTATTTTCGGCGCGTTCGTTGCGCGATCCCACCAAACGTAATCGCCCCATTCGCCGCGCAGTTTTTCGGTCGTGTAATTCTGCGAAGTTTGCGCCGCCGGAGCCGGCTCCTTGTCTTCCGGCTTCAGCACGACCGTGTTTTTCAATGTCGCCAGGTTTTGGCCGAACACATCCTGTGCGCGCAGATATTTCAATGAATCCATCCGCACCAACACCGGCAGGTCCGTCCACTGCCGCACGTATTCCTTGTCCCACAACCCTTCGCGCAGAATGACGTTCGCAAAGCCCAGCGCCAAAGCGGGTGTCGTGCCGGGGCGAACCACAAGCACATCATCGCCTTTGCTGGACGTGGACGAATACTCGCAGGCAATGACCACGACGCGTGTGCCTTTCAAACGCGCTTCGGTCAACCAATGCGCGTCGGGCATCTTTGTGGAAATCCAGTTCATCCCCCAGACGACAACCGTCTTGGCGTGTTCAACGGCGGAAAGATCAAACTCAACCGTCTGCTGTCCCGTTACCATCGGATGGCCGGGCGGCAGATCGGTGTGCCACGAATAATTGTCGAAGCCTTTGCCGCCGACGGCTTTGTCCGGCCCGACTTTGCGAATGTGCGCGTCGAGCAGCGCCATCGAATTCGCCATGCGGTACAACCCGAACACGCGCGTCACGCCCAAAAGCGGCATACCACCGCGAAACTTCAAAACTTGCGTGCCGACGCCACCGGTCGCTTCAATCGTCGCTTCGTCATAATGCTGCGCTTTCAGGCGCTGCTTGCCCGCATCGCCCGTGTAGGTTTCGGCGATGTTTTTCAGCGCAGCGGCGACAATCTTTGCGGCTTCGGCGTGCGGCAGTCGCACCCATTCGTCGCGCGCTCGTTGGAAGTATTCGGCATCCGGGCGGCCATCTTTGCCGCGCGGGAAACCGGCTTCGTACCAGCGTTTGAACCCGGCGCGCACCATCGTTTGATTAACTCGGCGGTCGCCGTAAAAGCGCCGCGTCAACGCCAGTCCTTTTTGGCAAACGCGCGGATCCCAACGATTGGTCGCGCCTTTGCCGTTCAGATCTTTGGCCTGACCATATTTCATCGTTGGACCGATGCGCGTGATGACGCCTTGCCG
>JAEUQP010001114.1 GCA_016789645.1 Acidobacteriota bacterium
GGGTTGAATTGGGCGAACCGGGCGACGACGGCCTTGCCCGCTGACCGATGACCAGATGACAAACGGCAATGTCAGCGCGATCAGCGCCACCAGCAACATCAACCGAGAGTTTGACGATTCAAAACGAACTTTGGATTTCATTGGCTGACTCCTCAAAAAAAGCAGAACAAGTTGCCCGCTTGTTTCACCATCAGAAATTTCAATGTTTGGGGGACTGAGCGTTTCCGCCTGAACGAACGATCCGCAAAACCTTCCTTGCCGATTTTGCCTGCGAACCGGACAAGTTGCCAGTTTCAATCTGTGCTGACTATGATGGCCGCATGAAAGTTCCCACTGCCGCAATTCTTGTGATCGGCGACGAAATCCTGAGCGGAAAGGTCGAAGACGCCAACGCGCGATTGTTGATCGGCGAACTGCGCGAACTGGGCGTGGCGCTGCGGCGCATTCTGATTGTGCCAGACGACGTTGACGATGTGGCGAAGGCCGTGCGCGAACTTTCGGCGAG
Organism: Acidobacteriota bacterium; assembly: GCA_016789645.1. Lineage (GTDB taxonomy): Bacteria > Acidobacteriota > Blastocatellia > RBC074 > RBC074 > RBC074. The sequence continues at coordinate 506 of JAEUQP010001114.1, forward strand.
CTTCGATCATGTGTTCACTTCGGGCGGAGTCGGCCCTACGCATGACGATGTGACGATTGTCGGAATCGCGGCAGCGTTTGAAACGTCGGTCATTCGTCACCCGGAACTTGAGCGACGATTGAAATCTGTTTTTGGTGACGGGGCGGATGAATCGAAGTTGCGTATGGCCGATGTACCAGGAAACGCGGAGTTGTTGGAAATGCCGGATTGGCGCTGGCCTGTGCTGGTTTGCCGGAACGTTTATATTTTGCCCGGCGTGCCGGAATTGTTTCGCAAAAAATTTCTGGCGATGCGCGAACGCTTTCGTGTCGAACCGTTTTTTACGCACGCCGTGTATACGCTGGAAGAAGAATTCGATATCGCGGCTGGCTTGCGCGAAATCGCTGATGCTCATCCGTCGGTGGCGATTGGTTCTTACCCGAATTTCGCCACACCCGATTACAAAGTCAAAGTCACACTGGAATCAAAAGACAACGCGGCGCTCGACGCCTGCCTTACCACTCTGATGACGAAGCTGGATGGCGGACGCATCGTCCGCAGGGAGTAAGCTGGTTAAACCAAGTCTAAAATCGCCAAAACGCCTGTCTGGCTTGCAGTTAAAAGCCTATCGTCTATAATCCGCGCCTGTTTTCGCACCAGCAGTTCAACTATTACAACAAATATGAGGTATCACCAGCTATGCTCTATTTTTTAAGCATCGGCGTTTTTGTGTCGCTGTGCCTGTTGCGCGCGCCAAAGCTTGGCCGCGTTGCATTGCGTCTGGCGTCGGGAACGGCATTTGTCGCCGTCAGCGCCTTGTCGGCATTTGCTCAGGAACATCGTCCCGGCGGCGAAGCCAACCTGAAGCTGCCTGATCTGTCGCAAGTTTCGTTTATGGGCGGCACGAATGGCCGCACGTTATTGCTAGTCGGAATTGTCGTGTCACTGCTCGGCATGGTCTTCGGCTTGCTGATTTATACACAACTCAAAAAATTGCCTGTTCATAAATCCATGCTCGAAATTTCCGAGCTGATTTACGAAACCTGCAAAACCTATCTGGTGACGCAGGGCAAATTCATTTTGATTCTGGAAGCCTTCATCGCGGTCATCATCATCTTGTACTTTGGCTTCCTGGTCGGATTCCCGATTTACAAAGTCGCCATCATCCTGATTTTCAGCTTGATCGGCATCGGCGGCAGTTACGGTGTGGCGTGGTTCGGCATTCGCGTCAACACGTTTGCGAACTCACGCACGGCGTTCGCTTCGCTTGGCGGCAAACCCTACCCGATTTATGCCATTCCGCTGAAAGCCGGCATGAGCATCGGCATGATGCTGATTTCGGTCGAACTGCTGATCATGCTTTGCATTCTGCTGTTCATTCCGGGCGATTACGCCGGGCCGTGTTTCATCGGCTTCGCCATCGGCGAATCGTTGGGCGCAGCGGCGCTGCGTATCGCAGGCGGTATCTTCACCAAGATCGCCGACATCGGCTCCGACCTGATGAAGATCGTCTTTAAGATCAAGGAAGACGACGCGCGCAACCCGGGCGTGATTGCCGACTGCACGGGCGACAACGCGGGCGATTCGGTTGGCCCTTCGGCAGACGGATTTGAAACCTACGGCGTGACCGGTGTGGCGCTGATTTCGTTCATCCTGTTGGCCGTGAACGCCAAAACGGCAGGTGCGGGTTTTGAAGCCATTCAGGTGCAATTGCTGGTCTGGATTTTCGTCATGCGCGTGATGATGGTCATCGCTTCTGCCGGTTCGTATTTCATCAACGAAGCCATTACCAAGGCAAAGTATGGCAACGCCGACAAGATGAACTTTGAAAAACCGCTGACCAATCTGGTCATCATCACCTCGATCGTTTCGATCATCCTGACCTTTGTCGTGTCGAAGCTGATGATTCCGAATCTCGGCGATGGTTCGTTGTGGTGGAAACTGTCGGTGATTATTTCTTGCGGAACGGCTGCCGGAGCGATCATTCCCGAACTGGTCAAGGTCTTTACTTCGACCGAATCGCGTCACGTCAGCGAAGTCGTCACTTCGTCAAAAGAAGGCGGCGCGTCGCTCAACATTCTGTCTGGTCTGGTTGCAGGCAATTTTTCCGGCTACTGGCTGGGCATCAGCATCGTCGCGTTGATGGCGATTGCTTACGCGTTTAGCTTGGATGGATTGGGCGCGCTGATGGCGGCTCCGGCGGTGTTCGCCTTCGGTTTGGTCGCCTTCGGATTTTTGGGAATGGGGCCGGTGACCATCGCGGTTGACTCGTATGGCCCGGTGACGGACAACGCGCAATCGGTGTACGAATTGTCGTTGATCGAACAGGTTCCCAACGTCGAAGCCGAGGTCAAAAAAGATTTTGGCGTGACGGTCAATTTCGATCGCGCCAAACACTTGCTGGAAGAAAACGACGGCGCGGGCAATACCTTCAAGGCGACGGCCAAACCCGTGTTGATCGGCACGGCGGTTGTCGGCGCAACAACCATGATCTTTTCGATCATTATGGCGCTGACGGATGGATTGACTGCAAATGTGGACAAACTGGGATTGCTCCACGCTCCATTTGTGCTGGGACTGATTACCGGCGGCGCGGTCATTTATTGGTTTACCGGCGCTTCGACGCAAGCCGTGACCACCGGCGCGTATCGCGCGGTGGAATTCATCAAGGCGAACATCAAACTCGAAGGCGTTGAAAAAGCTTCGGTCGAAGACAGTAAGAAAGTCGTCGAAATCTGTACGCAGTACGCACAGAAGGGAATGTTCAACATCTTCCTGACGATCTTTTTCTCCGCGCTGGGGTTTGCCTTTATCGAAGAATATTTCTTCATCGGCTACCTGATTTCGATTGCGATCTTTGGCTTGTATCAGGCGATCTTTATGGCCAACGCGGGTGGCGCGTGGGATAACGCTAAGAAGATTGTCGAAGTCGAACTGAAAGCCAAAGGCACTCCGCTGCACGACGCCTGCGTCGTCGGTGACACGGTTGGCGATCCGTTCAAAGACACGTCGTCGGTGGCGCTGAACCCGGTCATCAAATTCACGACCTTGTTCGGCTTGCTGGCGGTGGAACTGGCGGTCTCGCTTCGCCACGGCGCTTCGGGAGGAACATTGAGCCACGTGTTGGCCGTTGTCTTCACACTGATTTCGATCTTCTTCGTGTACCGGTCGTTTTACGGCATGCGAATCGGTTCGGACAACTAAAAGCAAGCTCCGGCTTGAACGAACAAAGGCAGCGACTTCATCGGTCGCTGCCTTTTCTCTTTGTCGTCGGGTCTTTACGCATTATCATTGGCCTTCGACAACGCCTTTGAGGTTGATGGAGAACATAGCAATGACACTTGCCGCAAAAACCGTTCAAACCGTTCCGATGACCATGATCGAAGATGGTTCGATCCGAATCGCTAATACACGGGTTTCCTTGGAATCGGTAATTCATCACTTCAACCTTGGCGCAACGGCAGAACAGATCGTTCACAAATTTCCTGCCCTTGACCTGGCCGACGTTTATGCTGTGATTGCTTACTATCTGGCCAATCGCCAATCGGTGGACGATTACGTAAATCAGCAAAATGCCAAAAGCGAAGCCATTCGAACAAAGCTGGAAAACGAGCCGGGTTACCAATCCTGGAAAGCAGATTTACGGGAACGGTTACTTGCTCGTAAGAAAGAAACCGTTTAAGCCATCACGAAAACCAACCATCAATGCTGCGTTTATTGGTTGATCAAAATTTCGACCACGACATACTGCGAGGCCTTGAACGTCGCCTGCCAAACCTCGATTACGTGACAGCGGCAGAGATGGGTTTGAGCGAAACACCCGATCCAGAATTGCTGGAATGGGCGATGAAAGAACGTCGCGTCATCGTCACTCACGATCAAAGCACAATGCCCGATCACGTTGCCGAACGGCTGAGCAATGGATTTGGAGTCTTTGGCGTTCTTATTGTGCCGAGCAGAATGACAATCGGAATCGCCATTGATGAACTGGAACTGATTGTTGGATGCAGCAATGAAGATGAATTCCTGGATCGCTATCTTTATTTGCCGCTTTTTTGATTGGAGAAAACTCCTTCTCTCTAAGCCTCTAAAGATTGATCAGCGATTTTGTCACTGGTTTTCCCGATACCAATCCACCGTGTATTTCAGCCCTTCGGCCAAGTCGACTAGCGGGCGATAACCGAGCAGTTGCTCCGCTCGAGTGATGTCGGCCAGCGAATGGCGCACGTCTCCGGCGCGCGTTTCGGCGTAATTCGGGTTCAGGTTGGTGCCGATGATCTTCTGCAACTCCTCGAACAACTGATTGAGCGTGATGCGCTGGCCGATGCCCAGGTTCATCACCTGTCCGACGGCGTCTGGAGCTTCGGCGGCACGTAGGTTGGCGTCCACGACGTTGGCGATGTAGGTGAAATCGCGGGATTGTTCGCCGTCGCCGAAAATTGTCGGAGCTTGGTTGTTCAACAGCGCGGTGACGAATTTGGAAATCACGCCGGAATAGGGCGAGGTCGGGTCTTGCCGAGGACCGAAGACGTTGAAGTAACGCAAGGCGACGGTTTCCAGGCCGTACACGCGGGTGAAAGTCTGGCAATACAATTCGCCGACCAGCTTCGCGGCAGCATACGGCGACAGCGGGTTCGGCATCATGGTTTCCACTTTGGGCAACACTTCTGTGTCGCCATACGCGGAACTGGAAGCGGCAAACACCACGCGTTTGACTCCGGCATCGCGCGCCGCCATCAAGACGTTGAACGTGCCGTTGACGTTGGCATCGTGATTGAGTTGCGGTTCGGCGACTGAACGCGGGACGGAAGGAATGGCTGCTTCGTGAAAGACGATGTTGACGCCTTCCATTGCCTGCCGAGTGGCGGCGGCATCGCGAATGTCAGCTTCGATGAATTCGAACTTGCCCGTCAGATGCGCCAGATTTTCGCGTTTGCCGGTCATCAGATTGTCCAGCACGCGCACGCGGTCGCCGCGTTTGACCAGAGCTTCAGCAATATGCGAGCCGATGAAGCCCGCTCCGCCTGTCACCAGATACAGTGTTTGAGTTCCCACGATTTTGAGTCCTTTCTTTATCCTTCTGCCGCTTCAGCCGGAGCTTCTGAAGCGAATGCTTGTTTGGCGCGTTGCGCCACAATTTCGTACCAGTAAACGTACAACGTAAATGCCGTCAGTAGCAGGGCGCTGCCCAGTAAAATCAAGATGCGTAACCAATCAATCAATCCATCGCCGACCAGCTTTCCGGCAAAGGTGTAACCCACGCCGCCCGCGCCAAGCGCAATGCTCAAACCGTAATAGGTCAACGTCACACGCCGATGGCTTTGCCCGGCGATAATCAGCCGTTGATACAAATGCGAACGATGTGCTTCCCAGAGTTTCTCGCCCCGGCGAGCACGTCGAATCAACGTGAAAATCGTGTC
>JAEUQP010001132.1 GCA_016789645.1 Acidobacteriota bacterium
GACATCGAAAACGAAACGATCAAGACGCTGGCCGATGGCAATCGCATCATTCACAAAAACTCCGGCTCGATTGCGCGCGACAGCGAAGGCCGCACCCGTCGCGAAAGCACGATCAACGCCATTGGCCAGTTTGCAGGCAACGAGCCGGCCAAAACGATTACGCTGAATGATCCGGTCGCCGGAACCATGTTTGTCCTGGAGCCTCATAACCGCGTGGCCCGCAAGATGGCAAGCATTCGTTCGATAGCGCCGACGATGACGCTTAGAGCCAAAGGCGAAGAAGCTCCGAATGTCATCATCTCCAAAAGCTCCAACGTTACTGTCGGAACATTGCAGGGAGGACCGGTTAAACGCGTGAATCCGACGTATCCGCCTGTCGCCAAAGCTGCTAAAGCCACAGGTATCGTCCAGGTGCAAGTCACCATTTCCGAGGAAGGTAAGGTAATCGAAGCCAATGCCATCAGCGGCCATCCCTTGTTGCGCGATGCCGCCGTGGAAGCCGCGCGTCAATGGGAATTCAAACCCACCGAGGTTTCTGGCTCGCCGGTTAAGGTTCAAAGCACGCTGACGTTTAACTTTACTCTGCAAGGTGAAGAAGCAGGCTCTGTCAACCGGGTTGCGGAACAACCGCTCCAGCAAATTGGGGTGATGCCAGTCGAGGGAATGAGAATGCGCATGCCTGCTTTCAACACCAACACTGAATCGTTGGGCAAACAGATGATCGAAGGCGTCGAAGCCGAAGGCAAACGCACTGTCACGACGATTCCCGTCGGAGCCATTGGCAACGAACGTCCCATCGAAATCGTTTCGGAAAGCTGGTACTCGCCGGAACTGCAAACCACCGTCCTGAGCAAACGCAACGATCCGACTTCTGGCGAAACGACATTTCGCCTGACAAACATTCGTCGCGGCAATCCGGATGCTTCGTTGTTCCAGGTTCCCTCGGATTACACCATCAAAGAAGGCGGCGCAGGTGGCTTCGGTTTTAACAGCGTCGGCGGAGTCAATATTGGTTCGGGCACGATCCGAATGCGCGAGCAGAAACCTGACAACAAATAACAACTGATTGCAGCGTTTTCAGCCGATGAACCTAAAAAAGGCAGGTCGTTATGACCTGCCTTTTTTAGGTTGCCAAATATCGCAAGACATCAGCCGAGATAGATAAATTCATTCAGATTGAAAACGGACAAACACAAATCAACCCACGCCGCCGCCGAAGCTGCATCCACTGATTTCAGGTCTTTCAAATCAGCAACTTTTTCCCCTTTGGCGATTCGCTGACGAAGAATGACAATTTGGTCTTTCAGAAACGTCCGCGTCATCTGTTTTTCAGTCACGCTCGGCAACCGTCCAAACGCCAATTCGTACAACCGGGAAATCATCTTATCTTCACGATTAGTTTTCAGTTCGGCGGTTTCAGCAAACAACCGCGACGCCAACGCTTTGCTTTGATCGAGCATGAATTGGCTGTTCATGAGCGTCAGAGATTGCAACGCGTGAACGCTGACGCTGCGCGCGCCGCATGAATTCATCATATCCGGCGAATCAAACGCGACCAGCATCGGCAATCGCACGTTCCGTTTGCGAAGCAAATACAAACTCCTGCGCGCGTGCTGTCGCACGTCGGGATGCACCGGCCACAAATTGTCCGGTTCGGCTTCGGTGAAAATCGTGTCGTACACCTCCGGATCAAGCGGCACTCGAATTGGCGCTCCGCCAGACTGATCGTTCAGAGTTCCATTGACCGCCAGCACGGCATCACGAATCGCTTCGGCGTCTAGTCGTTGCCGATTCATACGCCAGAGCAATTTGTTGTCAGGATCAACCGATTGCGGATCAGCGGATTGCGGATTGCGACCAGTTTGCCTGAATGCGGATTGCGAATTCGGATTGGAGGATTGCCTGTAAGTTGCAGACGTAACCATCAATCGGTGAATGTGTTTTAGCGACCAGTTCGACAATTGCTGCGAACCGGGAACGGTGAACTGTGAACTCGGCGTTGCCAATTCCGTCGCCAGCCAATCCAGTAACTCAGGATGCGTAGGCTGTTGTCCATTGCGCCCAAAGTCATTCGGCGTTGCCACAATGCCTCGCCCAAAATGGTGATGCCACAGCCGATTGACCATCACGCGCGCCGTCAGCGGATGATCGGCTCGCGTCAACCAACGCGCCAACGCCAGACGGCGCCCAGGCGAATTGCCTGCAGGTTTGATGTCCGGCTGGTTTCCTTTGCCTTCAATCACGGATAGAAACGCCGGTTGAACTTCCGCACCGAGCCTGCGCCAGTCGCCGCCGCGCAGCACGTGCATCGGAGGAATCGGCTTCAAAATATCATTCACCGCCAACGCTTTGGGAATCGGTTCCGGCTCGTACAGATTGATTTCATGCATTTGCCGACGCAATGCCGCGCGCTTGGCTTTGTCTTCAGGCGACAACGAAGCGACCAGTTCCTCCCACTGAACTGCAAGCATTCGCTGGGCGTCTTTGGCAATCCGCTTTTCTTCCTCAGTTCGCAGTTTGTCGTCTTTGGCCAGCGCATTGGCAAAAACAGGCTCAAGCGCCGCACGCTTTTGCGCTTTCAACCGCTCCTGATATGGTTTTTCAATGGCTTTGATTTGATCCTGAATGGGCTGCAACTTTTCTTTGTGAGCTTTGGTCGCAGCGTGGAACGAGTCTTCCTGTTCTTTGGTCGGCTTTCGATAATCGTAATTGTCCGAAGCGGCAAAAAATGCCTGCAACCGATAAAAATCGGCTTGCGGAATCGGATCGAATTTATGGTCGTGACAACGCGCGCAGCCAACCGTCAGCCCCATCACTCCGTTACCAATACCGAACATCACTTCGGTCAGCCATTCCTGTCGAAGCTCCGCTTTCTCCAGATTGCCCGAAACCACATGCTGCGGCCCGGCACGCAAAAATCCCGTGGCGACGCGCATCTCAAAGCTTTCCGGATCAAGTTCGTCTCCGGCTATTTGTTCCTGAATGAATTGATCGTACGGCTTGTCGGCGTTCAGCGAATTGACAACGTAATCTCGATAACGCCAGGCCTGTTCGCGGTCTGCGTCCAACTCAAAGCCGTTGGTTTCTCCAAAACGAACGACATCCAGCCAATGTTGCGCCCAACGTTCGCCATAATGCGGCGAAGCCAGCAACCGGTCCACCACCTTTTCATACGCATTCGGCGATTGATCCGCCAGAAAGGCTTTGATCTCTTCCGGCGTAGGCGGCAGCCCCGTCAAATCAAACGTCACGCGACGAAGCAGCGTTCGCTTGTCGGCTGGTGAAGACGGTTGCAATCCTTTTTCTTCCAATTTGGCCAGCACGAAGGCGTCTATCGGATTGCGAACCCAGTTCTGATTTTTAACTGCTGGAATGGCAGAACGCTGTGGCTTTACAAACGCCCAATACAGCTTGGGCTTTGTGGATTGCGGATTGTGGGTTGCGGCGCGCGAACCAATTTCGTAAGAACTGGAAAGCGCCAGAAACAATAAGACAACCACCAAGCTCGTGAATTTGAGCAATCGTGTTCGCTTCATGATGATTTGCGTAAGAGTAGTTTAGAGATGAGTGCGTTACAGCAATTCGTTGACAAGTAATTTCCACTCCTCATCAAGCGTTTTGCCTGTAGGAAACGATCTGCCAGCGCGGCCATACCAATACCGAGCGTTGCTTTCGTCGCCTTCTTTGCGATGCAGGTAAGCATGTATCGCCGACGCCTGCGCGGTTTCAATGTCCTGAACAATCTGGTGCGCCTTGCCCCAATCGCCTGTTGCGTCATGCCAGAGCGCGTTCAGGTATGCCGAAAGGCCTGCGGGCGGTTCGACACCGGACAAACTGGCGTCAAAAGCTTCAAACGTCATTGTTGGAATTGTCCCCAGGGTCAGATGAAAACGACGGTTTGGGAATTGGGAATTTCAAAGCGCGCACGGCAACGCGGATTCGGACAAAAACACATGTCATCCACACGAACCATGTAATCCCGCGCTTTGGCGAACTTGGCTCGATCCAATTCGCTCGCGCCGCGCGGCAATTCGCGCTTTTTCGAGCGGCGAAGCCAGCGAATTTGAAATTCATAGGTCTGACGACACTTCGGACAAGCGTAAGTCGCCGTCTTGGTTTCATGCTTTTCGGTGTAAAAATCTCGTTCGTCCATAGCACGGGCAGTTTACCGCTAAACGGCGAAGCTGAGAAGCTGGAAACTGATGGAACTATTCTTTGGCAGAAGCTATCGCGGGAAAAATTTCCTTCAATGGGCATTGAAAGCCGGGCAACAGATCAGGGCTTTCCAGAACCTTGTCGCCTGAAAATACTTGTACCTGCTCCATTGAGCGAAAAATCGTCACCGTGCGAATCTCAGGAGAAACGATCCAGACCTGTTTCACACCGGCTTCCAGATATTCGAGCACTTTGTTGCTGACTTTTTCATGCAAATCGTTGGGCGAAATGATTTCAACCGCCAGATCAGGCGGAATTTGCCAGACACCTTCGGGAATGCCTTCTGCCGGAATTCGGCTGGCCGAAACGAACGAGAGGTCAGGTATGCGTTCATTATGACCAAGGTTGAAGTTGACTTCTGTAAAAGCGACACCAAGTTGATTGGCTTCGACAAAGTTGTTTAGGCGCGAAATTAATTTCGCAGCAATCATTCCGTGTCTGGCTCCAGGCATTTCTTTTTCCTCCGGCACACCGTTGACGATCTCGTAATTTTTTTCAGGATCAAGTGCAAGTTCCACAGCGACAGACATAGTGTTTCCTCCATTACTTCGGTGGTTTGATTGGCAAAAACATTTTAGGTTTTATGCCAAACTGCGGCAAGCATTTGCTTTCGGCGATCAAAATGCAAAAGCCAGTCAGCCCATCTATCAAGATGAACTGACCGGCTTTTCTCTGTTCAAATGAATCGTCCGGCGATTAGCCCAAAACTTCTTTTACCTTGGCGCCAATGTCGGCAGGGCTTTTGACGACGTGGATGCCCGCAGCAGTCATGGCTTTCATCTTTTCATCGGCAGTGCCTTTACCGCCGGAAATGATCGCTCCGGCGTGCCCCATGCGGCGTCCCGGAGGAGCCGTCTGGCCGCAGATGAATCCGACAACAGGTTTTTTGACATTGGCCTTGATGAATTCGGCGGCTTCTTCTTCGGCGCTGCCGCCGATTTCGCCGATCATCACAATGGCATCGGTGTCGGGATCGTTGTTGAACAATTCCACGGCGTCTTTTTGAGTCGTTCCAATGACCGGATCGCCTCCGATGCCGATGCAGGTGGATTGGCCGATGCCGAGCGCCGTCAACTGGCCTACGGCTTCATACGTCAACGTGCCAGAGCGGGAAACGACGCCGACTCGTCCTTCCAGATGAATTCGCGCAGGCATGATGCCGACTTTGCATTTGCCGGGAGAAATCACACCAGGACAGTTCGGGCCGATCAATCGAACGCCGCGCGCCTGAACGTAATGATACGCCTTGACCATATCCAGCGCCGGAATGCCTTCGGTGATACAGACGATCAAGCTGACGCCTGATGCTGCGGCTTCCATAATCGCATCCGCCGCAAATGGCGGCGGAACATAAATCACCGTAGCGTTTGCGCCGGCCTGTTTCACCGCGTCGGCAACGGTGTTGAATACCGGAAAGCCTTCGTGAGTCGTGCCACCTTTGCCAGGCGTGACTCCGCCGACGATATTGGTTCCGTAATCGCGCATCTGCAGCGCGTGAAATGTTCCTTCCTTGCCGGTGAGACCTTGAACAATAAGACGAGTATTTTTATCAACCAGAACGCTCAAAGCGGTTCCTCCGAATGTACGGAGCAAGCGA
>JAEUQP010001148.1 GCA_016789645.1 Acidobacteriota bacterium
GATTGTTTGGGTCGAAGGAAAAGCCCGCTCCGCGATTGTGCAACACGACGCCGGTGTCGCCCGCAACCAGACCGGAACCGAAGGCGCTGAAGATGCTTTGAATAAACGAAACCGCATTGTGGTCTTTATCCACCACGGTCAGGTAAACGGTGTCTTCGCCGCCTCGAGAACTTGGCGGCGTGTCGCTGCCCGCTTTGCCCGCGTCAATCTTCTTGCGAAGTTCGGCGGCGTATTCTTTCGACAGCAGTTTCTCCAGCGGAGCTTTGTAAAACGCCGGATCGGCAATGTGCCAGGCGCGGTCGGCGTACGCCAGCTTCTTCGCTTCGACCAGCAGGTGGAGATATTCCGCCGAGTTATGGCCGAGGCTTTTCACATCGTAACCTTCCAGAATGTTCAGCATTTCCAGCACGGCCAGGCCTTGGTTATTCGGCGGCAATTCGTAAACCGTGTGGCCGCGATAAGTCGTGCTGATTGGGTCGAGCCAATTTGACGTGTGAGCAGCGAAGTCCTGAGCAGTGTGCAATCCGCCCTGAGCCTGAGCGAACTTGAGAATCTTCTGCGCAATTTCTCCGGTGTAAAACACGCTGCTTCCTTTTGCCGCAACCAGTTTCAAGGTGTTCGCCAGATTTTTGTTGGTAAAGATTTCTCCGGCGGCCAGAGGTTTTCCATTCGGCAAAAACGTCGCGGCGAAATCGGCGTTGGCTTTGTGTTGCAGCGCATTGTCCCAATCAGCGGCGATGACATCCGTGACCGGAAACCCGCGCTCAGCGTATTCAATCGCCGGTTGCAATACCTGGCTAAGCTTCATCGTCCCGTATCGTTCCAGTAACTTCGCCCAACCATCCACCGCGCCCGGCACGGTGACGGTATGAATGCCGTCTTGAGGGGTTTTGGTGAAGCCGCGTTTTTTTAGCTCGTCAATGCTGGCGGCTTTGGGCGAACGTCCGCTGGCGTTCAACGCTTTCAACTCCTTCTTTTTCGCATCCCAAACCAGCGCGAACAAATCGCCGCCGGGGCTGACCATCATCGGTTCAACCACGCACAGGACTGCGGCTGCGGCGACAGCGGCGTCAACGGCATTGCCACCTTGCTGCAAAATGCGAAGCCCTGCGGCAGAAGCCAGCGGCTGGCTGGTCGCCACCATTCCATTCATGGCGCGAACGGCAGAACGCGTCCGCCCGCTGTTTTTGGCCGGTTTATCACCGATGGAGTTTTGCGAATTCACAGTTGTCATGGAAACAAAAAGAATGATCGTCAGGATCGTAGCCGCTTTGCGAAGCATAATCGTCCTCAGCGTGAAAGTACTTCTTTGATGAACTGTCCTGGAAAGGATTGAAAACCGCGCTGCTGTTCTGTCTTCATCAGCGCGAAGATTGTCGGAACGAAGCTGAGGCTATCATACGGTTCTGTTATCAGGGAAGCTTTCGGAATGCCGGTTTGGTTGCCGCCTGCAAACATCAGAGTTGAGTGTGTGGAAACGCGAAACAGGGAACCATGATTGCCGCCCGGGTTGAAATCTCGCACGTTGAAATTCCAATGGTCGCTGGCCAGCACCAGCAAATCTGCTTCGGCCAATCGCCGTTGCCGCAGCCAAAACCGTCGAAGCAACTTTCCATCCGGCGAATCATCGGCGCTTGGTGGCGGTTCGTGCTGCGACAATTGTTCATGCAGCCCGATCAATCCGTTTGCGTATTTCGCCCGATGAATTGCGCGCAACCAATCCAATTCCGTCTGCCAACGGCCCAACCAATCGGCGCGGTCGCCAACCACGTTCAGCTTTTCGTCTTCCCAAAGTTTCAGTGGCAGATTCGATTGCCATTCAACGCGGCGAAATCGAATCTGGCCGTTGGTGTCTTGCTGCAATCCGGCGATTGGCAAATATCGCAGCCACAAATCTCCGGTCGCCGAGTTTCGCGCCAGAATCAATGCCTGACGATCTTCGCCGCCGTAAAGCCAGATGGCGTCTTGATCGGTTTGCTCATCCGAGTTCAGCGCGGTGGTTATTTCTTCGCACGGAATGCGGACAGCGACGAAATCCACCGGGCGAGAGCCGACGCCGGCTTGCACATTGTTACGGACTTTGACGCCGGTCAGCAGCGAAAAGTAATTGACGGTAACCGACGATGACAGATTAGCAACGTAATTCTGCAACTGATGAATCGAATTGGGCTCACCCATCGCGCGCGGGGCGATCAAGGTTTCAACTTTGACCTTTGACGGATTGAAACTGAACGGTTGTAACGCCAATAGATTTTGAAGCGTTCGCAGGTAAGCTGAATAAGCTGCGTCGTCTTCTTGCGCTTGATGGAGTCGCGCAAAAATCCGTCTTGATTCTTTGTCCAACCCGGCGTCTTTGTCCGTTGCGGAAAACTTTTTCGGCTGCGCGCGGTGAAGCTTTTCCTGCTGTGCAATAAACCGCCGCAACGCGTTGAGTTCTTCGGTCAATTCGTTCAGCGTTTTTGTCCAACGCGGACGGCTGCGTTCGACAATTTGGAAAAATGCTTGAGTCATCACCGCACGTTGTTCCGCCAAAAGTTTCTTGTCTTTCAATTGCAGCAATAGCATGTGCAACGCGTTCAGGTCGCTGTTCCGCAAATGAATGGCCGCGCGCTCGTTGCCGTCCAAATCCATCAGAGCCGTCGGATACTTCGACGCTTCGCCTTTCAGGTAAAACGATTCTTTGGATTCAGAAACGATGATGTCCGTCATCGGATTGAGGCTTTTGAGTTGATACGCGCCGAGCGGATGCCGATGCGTGACGACGTGATGCGCTCCGCCCGCCGCGCTGTTGAACAGGCTGATCAGGTTGTAGCCCTGACTGTACACGCGTTCATCGGTGTTCAAACTGTGATCGGAAAGCAGCACCAGCACGGTTTCATCGCGCAGCGGGCTGCGTTCAATCGCCTGCCAGACGCGCCCCACCATTGCATCGAGGTTTTGCAACGCCGCCAGCAAACTGGCGCGGTCGCGGTTCAAATGCGCCACGTGGTCAAATTCGGCGGTGAAGATGTCCAGGTAACGGATGTTCGGATCGTTGAGCCGCGCAATCACGTCGCGTTCGTAACCCTCGGTCATAATGCCGCGAAAATCGCGCCCGCCCGCCCATTCGCCCATCAAATCGCCCAGCGATTTTCCTTTGAAATGCGACTGGGCGGCATCGCTGAGCGTCGTCCAGCGCGCACCGCGCTGGAACAACTGATAACTTTGATACCTCTGCCGATAATCGAAGACATCGAACAGCAGCGGAATATTCATACTGTCCAACACCTCAGAGCCGATTTTGTCTACCTGGCGCGAGCGAAAGTAATCAACGTAAAACGGAAAGAAGTTCAGGTAATCGTACGTTCGTAACGTGAAGCGATCGTATTCGACATTGCCTTTGATTTGCAGATGCTGCCCGGTGTCCAACAACGACCATGATGGAGCCGACAACGACAATCCGCGCGTGTAAAAGTTCTGCGCAACCGTGCCGTTGTCGTAAAAGACGCGCTTGATCGCGGGCAACAAACTTTCGCCGGTCGCCGGATTGCGTTCGGCGACAAAACGTTCGATG
>JAEUQP010001192.1 GCA_016789645.1 Acidobacteriota bacterium
AAAGTCACGGGATTCTTTCTGGTCGGAGCTTCGGCGGGCGGAATGTTCTGGCCGCGATTGATTGGCCAGTTTTTTGAGTCGCAAGGCGCGCCAGTGATGGCGTGGGTGGTGGTCGGAACGCTCGTCAGTGCTTTGGCGTTAATTTTGGCGATCACTGTTCCGGCTCGCCTCAAGCTGAACAGTGCCGAAAGCTGATGTGCCGGAGATGTGGTGGTCAGAAACTCATTTGCCCTCGTGGGCTGAGCGAGTAGAATCGCGTTTCGCACACAACTTACAAGCATCGTTCGCAACCTGGTTGCCCCCCAAAACTTGGCTCGCGGAAACTGACTATGGACTATTTGATGCTCAGGAATTTCGATCAGACGGGATATTACGAAACCCGTTTGATTCTGATGATTGTCAGCCTGGCTGTTGCTTCGTACTTTTTTTACTACAAACAGGATCGCCGGTTTCTGATGGTGTTCGGAATGGGCGTGGGCCTGAGCGTGCTGGGGAAATTTCTTGCCACCGGAACTGAATTGAACAGCGTCGCTCCGGTGACGATTTTTGGCATGACCTTGTCTACGTTTCCGTCTTTGCTTTGCCAGGGAGTTTTTGAAGGCGGGATCGCCAGCGTCTTCGCTTTCTGGTACGCCGATCTGCGTTCTGCCCGAGCGCCACGCGACGAATGGAAATTGTTTTACGTGCTGTGCGGAATCGTACTGGTGATGTCGTTTGTCGTCGGCATTGCATCGCGCGGGCACGCCGTCACCTGGGCGCGTTCGATTTTTGCGCCGTATCTGGTGCTGGGCATCACGGTCATTATTTTTGTCAGTTTGATGATCGCTTGGCGCAAAGACGATATTTCCTCGCTGGCCAGTTATTTTGCCGGATTGTTACTGTTCGTGTTTTTGAATTACGAGCCGATGCATTTGCTGGGAGCGCGTTACATCGGCGAACCGACGATCACGCAACCGATCGCTGCTGGCATCGGAGCGCAAATCATCGTTATGTTGTTGTCGCACATCTTTGAAGCCGCCGGAGGCAAGCTGCATTACTTCATGTTGCCGTATGCGCTGGGTTGGGTAACGTTGCGCGAACGCGAAGAACGGTCGCGCGAACGATTTTCGACGCAACATCTGGCCGATCTGGCTTCACGCGGGTATCGCAAAAAAGCGTCCAAGTTCACTCAAGACAAATGAGACGGCAGCGGATTTTTCCTGACTATGCTCAAACATCCTTTGGCTAGGCTGGATTGTGATGAAGACCTTCGACAAAGATTGTTGCCGTTTTGCCGGTTGAAGCCTGGCGAAATTTGGCGCGATTCGGTCAACGGCCATCGCGTCGGATGTCTGGACGCCGCCGAACGAAACGATGTGCTGACGCTTTGCGAAGCAGAAAAAGCTACGCTGGCGATTCACGACCTGCCGTACAACTTCGTCGCGTTTCAACAGCGTCAGGTGGATGAATTCATCGCCTGGTGCAGGGAAGTCGTTGAAAACACCGAAGCGGTTTTGGCCGACAACAGCAGTTTGTATTTGTGGATCGGAGCCGACCAGCGCGCCGGATTCGCTCCGTTGCCTGAATTGATGTTGATGATGCGCGACACCGGATTTCGATCACGGAGTTTCATCACGCTGCGAAACCAGCGTGGGTACGGAACCCAGAAAAACTGGATGAGCGTGCGGCAGGAGTTGCTCTGTTACGCCAAAGGCGATCCGAAATTCACGCCGCAATACACGGATATTCCCAAAGCCGTTAAAGGTTATTACAAGGAAGTTGGCGGCGAATTGACTGAAAATTCCGCGCGCGGACGAGCCGAAACCTTGCGCGCTGGGAACGTCTGGATTGACGTGCAGCAGGTGTTTTATCGCATGGAAGAAAACGTCAACGGTTGTTATGCGCAAAAGCCGTTGAAAGCGATCCGGCGGATTGTCGAAGCCAGTTCTTCGCCGGGCGATGTTGTGCTGGATTTCTTTTCGCATTCAGGAACGACGTTGCTGGCGGCGGAACTGACCGGACGCCAATGCCTGACGATGGATATTGATCCGGTCTTTTGCGAAATCACCATTCGCCGGTTGGAACAATTTCGGCAAACGGGGCGCACCGGCTGGCAAAACAGCAATCCGTTTGCACGCGAACTCGGGCAGTTGGGGTAAGCGTGGGAGATGACGATGACTGAAACGACATCATCAGGGAAACTGTGGAAGCTGACGGCGATTGCTAGCTTGGTCGTTGCGTTGGCGGCGTTGGTTCTGGCTGGGATGCTGTACACGCGCAAAGGCTTTGGTGATTTTTTCTGGCCGGGCGAGAAAATCGTTTCGACGGCCAAAACCACATTACTTCGGTTGGAGCGCGACACCAATCTGGTGACGACGCGCGCGTATGTGCAAGCCGTCGTTCGCCAACGCGATGATCAGTGGTATGGCAACGCCGAAGTCATTCGCATCGTTCCGGCGACGATTTATTATGCGGTCAGTCTGAAAGACATTGATTCGGGACGAATGACCTACGATGAACAAAAACGTCAGCTCAGAGTGCCGTTGCCGGATGTCAAAATCCTTTCG
>JAEUQP010000007.1 GCA_016789645.1 Acidobacteriota bacterium
CTTCTACGACGACGCCGAAAACGCGCTGAGCTACTCGGTGACGGGCGGTTGCCAATTACGCAGCGCAATTTCAAACAACTTCCCGCGCATCACGCCTCGCTTTGAGACGTTCATTCCGGCAGGTCGCACTGGTTGGACCAAGCTTTACAGCCAGTCGGACATCGGAATCACAGGCGCGGCAATTAACCTCAACAGCAACGCGGCCAGCTCCGCCGGGGCGTTCAATCAGGGACATAACCTGCATCACCTGACCCTGTCGGCAGCAGCGAGCTACGTCATCCCGGTCTTCCCGCCGAGCTGCTAACAACCTGAATCGAGACGCAAAATTTTGCGTCTCGGGCTAAAACCACAAACGCCGCAACCGAGTTTCCAATTGGTTGCGGCGTTTGTATTTCCAGCAGAGCAAACAAAATTTTGCGCGGCGCCTTCGCTTTAGGCTAACATCCGCTCGCCCTCGAAAATCATCGGCTCGCCCTTTTCCACTCAAAGCCGCTGCTGTTCCCTGAATCAATTCCCACGTTCAATTGAGGAAGAAGTATGTTTCTCAAGCTTTCATTTCGCTGGCTTGTTCCAGCCGCAGTTTTGTGTTGCGCGACGGTTATTTTTTCGCCTGCCCCGATGTATCGCGTGGCAGCGGTTCAGTCGCCAACCGTTCCCGCACCGCCCACAGAGCGCGCCGACCGATTCGGCGTGTACAACTGGAACATCAACGATGCCGCCAAACCCGGTGCAACCGATCAGCTCAACTGGGGAGCGAATTTAGTTGCGGACTTGGGCACGCGAACGATTCGCATCGCGTTGGCCACACGCGACGATTATCGGTTGGGGATTTCGAGCAATCTGGATTTGGTGCAATTGGCACAGCATCCAGCTTACGACCGGGCGCTCAAAGACGCCCGGTTCCGCACCGTCATGCTGACAACGTATTCGCGCGGCGCGATGGCCAGCAACTGGTCGGACGGTTACAGTCAAACTGAATACGATGCTGAACGCGACGAAATCCGGCGGCTGGGCGAATACTTGCTCAGCACTCCGGCGTTCAACGGCAAAACCTTCATCGTTCTGAATTGGGAGGGCGACAACGCCATGTCGCTGTGGCCCAACAAACGTTCGATTTGGGACGCTTATACCAATTGGATTCGTGCGCGCGTCGAAGGCGTCAAACTGGCCCGGCAAAAATATCCTGCTTCTTCGGCAAAGCTGTTTTCCGGCTTGGAGTTCAATCAAATTCACAATTGGCAAACCGGCGAATTGTGCGGTTCGGCGGTCAGCGATCCGGTGCGAACCGATCCGCTCCGCAATCGCTGTCTGATTGATTACGTCGCGCCGCAGGTCGAAGTGGATTATTACTCGTATTCGTCGTGGGAAAGTTTGATTCAGAAAGAATTTTCGCCGAACGACAACCTGAAACAACATTACAAAGCGGATCTGAGTTTTGCGCTGTCGCTGATCAAAGCGCGCCGCCCGGAAATTACCGAACACAACTTCATTGTCGGCGAATATGGTTTCGAGCGCGCACGTTACGGCGATTGCCACGCCGCCAACGCGACCAGCGAAATGTTCGACGCGCTGGAAGGCCCAGACGCGTTTCAGGCGTCGTATGCAGTGTTTTGGCAGGTGGTGGACAACGCGCCGTTTTATGGCGTCGGCGTGGAATATTTTGGCCTGTATAAAACTTCGGGCAATCAAGTCAGCCTGTCGCCCATCGGCGAAACCTTCCGCAAACGATTGGCTGGGCAGCCCGCGACCAATTACACAGGCTGTCCGCAGATTCGTACGTCGCCTGAGCCGGGCATTTTGAATGGACAAGGTCAACCGAATTTCCAGATCAATCCGGACACAGTGATTTCGATTTATGCGCAAGGTTGTTGCACAAACGTCACCACACCGTTTTCGGCCAGCGGCAACACGGTGCATTTCGATCAAACGGCGCGACACTACCAATTGCCGCGCGATAATGCTCAAGCGTTTTACGAATCGCCGACGCAGATCAATTTTTCCATGCCTGCGGCGCGCAGAACCGGCTGGACGCGCGTTTATGTCACAGATGCTCGCGGCTTCGTTTCCAATGCGCAGGCGATTCCCATCACTTGCCAATCGTGCCCATCCTTTACGTCGTGCGGCATTCTGGAAACGAATTACCAAACCATGCAGATGGCGCCGGGCGACACGATTACGCTTTCCGGCAATCAGTTTTCGCCGACCGGCAATACGGTCGTCATCGAACAACGCGTAACGCAACATACGTTTCAGAAATGGACGCTGACCCAGCCGAACCTGCTCAGCGAATCGGCCTCGCAACTTGTTCTCAAACTTCCGAATGACCTTGTCCCCGAACGCGAAACGATCCTTTACGTCACCAACGCACAAGGCCTGGAATCCGCCGAAAGTAGCATTCCGATTTCTTCCCACTGCACAGACTGCCCGCCACGATTGAAACCCTGTCTGGCATTCCAGCCGCAATCAGGCATGGAGTTTCGCGCCGGACAAGCCGCAACTGTCACGGGGCGCTTCCCTGCCAGCGGCAACAAAATTGTTCTTGAACAAAGCGACAAAACCAATCGCCTGTATCGGTACGAAGTCGCTGGCGGACAGTTTTGGGAAGAAAGCGACAAACGAATTCGTTTTGCGTTGCCGACGACGCTGTTTGCCGGTCGAGCGTTGTTGTATGTCATGGATTCCACAGGCCGCGAATCGCGCGCACAGGAAATCACGGTTTCACCACACCCGTTGACGCTGGTGTCTTCGGCCAACTATCGCGGAGCATCGCTAGCGGTTGAATCGCTGGCGACGGTGTTTGGCAACGCGTTGGCGACAACCATTCAAAATGCTACGTCCTCTCCACTGCCCGACGAACTGGCTGGTACTCGCGTTGTCATCAAAGACAGTGCCAACGTTGAACGCAACGCGCCGTTGTTTTTCGTTTCACCGACGCAGATCAATTTCCAGATTCCGCCGGGAACTGCTGCCGGAACAGCTTCGGTCACAGTGATCAGCGGATTCGGCTCGTCGTCATTTGGCTCGGTTCCCATCGCCAACGTCAGTCCGGGCTTGTTTGCCGCCAATGCCACTGGCAAAGGTTTGGCGGCGGCAGTCGTGCTGCGAATCAAAGCCGACAATTCGCAAAGTTATGAACCTGTCGCGCTGTTTGATCCGGCGAGCAACAACTTCGTGGCATTGCCGATTGATCTGGGGCCAGCCAGCGATCAGGTGTTTCTGTTGTTGTTTGGCACTGGAATTCGCAATCGCAGCAGTTTGTCGGCGGTGACGGTTCAGGTCGGAAACGTCGTTGCGCCCCTCAATTTCGCCGGGGCGCAAATGGATTTTGTCGGTCTGGATCAAATCAACGCGCTATTGCCGCGCAGCTTGGCGGGGCAAGGCGACGTGGATGTCGTTGTCAGCGTTGACGGATTGATGGCCAACCCACTGCGCGTCAACATCAAATAAATCCTGAGCCTGCTGCGACTGGTTGCAGCACTCCGGAATCAGGCAATGGAATAGAACAGCGCTCGTCGGGCATTCAACCGGCGAGCGCTGTTTTGTTTGGCGCTGAAACTACTGACTTATTTTTGGAGGGAGAAATGTCTTTTACGTTTGCAGCCGCCATGCGCGCGGCGTTGGTTCTATTTCTGATTGCTACCGTTACGTTGGCCGTTCGCCCGGCTTCGGCTCAGGTCAGTCCGATCAACAAAAACATTTTCGGCACTGCGCTGAAAGGCTATGACGCAGTCGCCTATTTCAAGGAAGGCCGCCCGGTCAAAGGCAAAGACGAGTTTCGCCACGATTGGATGGGGGCGAAATGGTATTTCGTCAGCGCCGCCAACCGCGATGATTTCGCTCGCAATCCGGAAAAGTT
>JAEUQP010000044.1 GCA_016789645.1 Acidobacteriota bacterium
AAAGTATGGCGAAAAGGTTCGCGTGCTGACGGTGAATGGCGTGGACGGAATTTTCTCAAAAGAACTCTGCGGCGGCACGCACGTTCGCGCGACGGGCGACATCGGTTCGTTCAAAATCGTCAGCGATGAAGCCATTGCTTCTGGCACGCGCCGCATTCGCGCTGTTACGGGCCGAGGCGCGTTTGAACGCTTTCAGCATTCCGAAAACCTGTTGGCCGAAGCCGCCGCAAAGATCAACGCTGCGCCCGCCAAATTGCCGAGCGAACTGGAACGGTTGCAATCGCAACTGCGCGATCAGCAAAAAGAGATCGAACGATTGAAGCTGAAACTGGCGCAAGGCGGCGGAGGTTCCGACGATCAAGTCACCGACATCAACGGCGTCAAGCTGCTGGTTCGCAAAGTTGAAGACCTGGGCAAAGACGGGCGTCGCCAGTTGGCCGATTCGCTGACGCGCAAAATTGCTCCCGGCGTCGTGGTCATTGCTGACGTGGCTGAAGGTAAAGCGTCGCTGCTGGTCATGGTTTCCGCTGATGCGACGGCAAAAGTCAAAGCGGGGAACGTCATCAAACAAATCCCTGGCGCTCGTGGTGGCGGCAAACCGGATTTAGCGGAAGGCGGAATAGAAGCGGCTCAACTTGACGCTGCATTGAGTGCCATTCCTGAAATCATCAAGCAGATGGTGGGAGCCTGAAGCGAATGAATAATTTGGTCGCGTCGAATTTAACTCATCATCCCGGACGCACAGCCGCCAGCGTGGTCGGCGTTGCGGTCGGAGTCGTACTGGTCGTGCTTACTGTCGGCTTGGTGCGCGGAGCCTTGCGCGAACGCGGGCAGCGCGATGCCAACATCGGCGTGGAAATCATGTTGCGGCAAGGCGGGCAGGGAATTTCGCTGACTTCGGCAGACATGACGATTCCCGCGGAAGAAGCCGCGTTGATTCAGTCTGTGCCTGGCGTCGCCGTGGCAACTCCCGTTGGCCAAAACCTGCAAATGGGAGCCAGCGGCGGGTTGGGAATTCAACAACTGGATGGAATCGAATTCGACCAGTTTATTCAGGCGACCAAAATTCGCATCGTTAGTGGTCAGCCGTTGCCTTCCTCTGGTGACGTAGCCATTGTGGACAGCAAATACATTACCGATAAAAAAGCCAAGCTTGGCGACAAAATCCGATGGGCTGATAGTGAATTGACCATTGTCGGCATTTACGAACCCGAAGCGGGCGCGCGCATCAAAATCCCGTTGAGCACAATGCAGCAAAAGCTCGGCACGTCGGGCAAATGTTCGATGATTTTTGTGAAGTGCCAGGACTCAAGCCAACAGGAAGAGGTCGCTCGCCGAATTCTGGAAAAACACACCGATTACAGGGTTCTCTTTACGCGCGATTTGCCGCAACTGTTTGCCGAAGGCTTTTCGGCCTTCAACATCTTTCTGGACGTGGTCAAAGGCCTGGCGACGGTCATCAGCTTGCTGGTGATTTTGTTGACGATGTACACGACGGTTGCCGAACGGACGCGGCAAATCGGCATTTTGAAATCGCTCGGCGCGTCGAAGCTCTGGATCGCCTGGACGTTTGAAAAAGAAGCGTTACTTATCAGCTTGCTGGGCATTGTCGGCGGATTGCTGTTTGCTATCGTTGCGCGATTTTTCCTGGTCAACAATCTGGGTTGGAAGATCGAATTGGAACTCAACACGATTCTTTTTGCCGCTGCCGCCGGATTGATCAGCGGATTGTTAGGTGCGCTCTATCCTGCGTTGCGCGCCGCCAGCCAGGACCCTGTGGATGCTCTCAGTTACGAATAAATCAAAGGGCAAATATCAAAAGGCAGAATTTGGAAGAACGAGTTCTGCCTTTTTGATTTTTGCCTTTTGTCTTTTGCCTTTTGATTTCTTATGAAGTCTCGCCTGCTTGCACTCATCTCAGCCGTCATCGGAATCGCGTTATTTGTTTATGTCATTCGACAAACTGGTTTGGATGAAATTGGCGCGCGGATTCGCCAACTTGGATTCGGCTTCGTGTTGATCTTGGCGATTTCCGCGTTTCGCTATTTGACGCGAAGCCTGTCGTGGTTGCGATGCATGACGCCCGAAGAACGCCACATCGGATTTTGGGCATTGTGGCGAGCGCGTCTGGCGGGTGAAGCCATTGGCGATCTGACCGCTGGCCCTTTGGTGGCCGAACCCTTGAAAGCGCTGGTGCTGGGCGACAAGGTGTCGCTGGCTTCGCGTGTGTCGTCGTTGACGGTGGAAAACATCACCTACACCGTTTCCAGTTGCGTGATGGTCATGGCGGGCGCAATTGCCTTGTTGACGAATTTCGG
>JAEUQP010000047.1 GCA_016789645.1 Acidobacteriota bacterium
AATCCACAAGCTGTGAACGCCCGGCGAATTGCTCGGCAAAATCACGCCGAGTGAATTCGTGCGCGGAAAGAAACTGACCGCGTGGCCTTCGTGAGTGCCGAACCCGTCGTCCAGGATTTTCAAATCCAGACCGCGCGTCAGTCCATCGAGTACGGATTTCATTTCCGCCATCACGCCGCTGATTTTGCTCATGTTTTTGCGAACCAAAACGTGCGGCATACCCGTCGTTGCCGACAGTTGCCGCACGTAATCATCCGGAGTTTGCGATTCATCGCCGACCGGCAACGTATCGTTCATAAAATAATCCGCCGCCTGCCGGCACATGGCGATCAACTGTTCCGTTGAAAATGCCGACAACGCGGCCTGCGCCGCGTCCAGGTCAAGCAGGTCGCGCCGAATCAATCCAGCATTCGCCAGACTGACTTCGACAAAGGTTTCGCGTGTTCGGAAATGCGGAACGCGCGAAACGTCAACACTTTTGTATGAATTGCCTTTGCGAAGAATAGGTATGTGAAGCATAGTCAGTATTGGGTTATTGAACCCACGGCAAAGCAGCCGGGAGTTCTGGATTCGTTTATTTGCCGGGCGATCTCGGTTTGCCAAAAATCGCGTCAAGTAATTTCTGTTCCGCCGAACTCATTCCGCGTTCAGAAATTTCATCTCCTTCAACCGTAACCGTAGACGGCGAGGACCGTTCCGAAGTTACGGCAACTACAGGCTCAGTAAATTCAACGCCTGTCTTGGGCAATGCGAAATATTGGGCGTGAATTGTTTCGTCAAACAAATTGACTGATTGCAACTCTCCTGTTGGTAACACAACTTCAAACGCTTTTACTGGCTGCCGCGTTTCATCAACTTGCGGATAAAAGGTGGTGAATTGGACGACTTTGGTGTCTTTGTCCCGGTAACCGCTCATGAGCGGCACAATTTTGATGAACTGCATTGTCCGCGAAGGGTCTTGCAGAGAAGCGACCAATCCAACGTATACCTTGCCGTTTTTGACGGAAAACATAATCAGCCTGCCCTGCCCCAGCGCCTTTCGCAACATGACTTCCAGCGGATCATCTTTCTCGTCTATGACGCGATCAATTTCGCGCTGCTTGTCGTGGAAAAACCGATTGAGCGGAACCCAGATGGAGGCGCCGAACAGAAACGCAAGAAAGGTTTTCGCTAAATGCGGAAACGGTCTGAGCGGTTGCCACCATTCAACCAATTCGGGAAACCAGTTGGCGAAAGCAGTGGTAAGAAGAGTCGAGAGCGTAAGGAAGAACGCTCCGGCGGCTGCGGAATAAAAGATGAGGCGATGGCCGTCGAATCGCAAAACAAAATAGCGGCTGCGCCACCAGTGGCTGATGAAAATGAACCCTCCGAGCAAAGGAAGCAGCAACGCGTTCCAGGGCATCAGCAACTCCGATCACAAATCAGTCTATCGTTCCGCGCTGAGCAACCCCGCTTCGCGCGTTGGTTCAGGTTCGACGGCTTCGACGTTGGCGACTCGTTGCGCCGAAACACCAACCACGTGCTCGGCCATGAAAGATTCCCTAAGCACGGCGATTTTTCGCTGCACTTCTTCATTGCCCAACAACTCGTCCAGATTGACGCTCTGCCGTCCGTCGTCGGTGCTGATGATGGTTATCTTGTCGTCAAAAATGGGTCTTGACCGCTTCTTGAGTATCTTGAGCACTCTCTACCTCCTAGCGAGGCGAATGGTACGCTTGAATCCAATGCCCTGCAAGCAACTCGTTAGATCGCTGCGGCACAGTGAGCACTGACATCAGAAAAATAAAAAGCGCGGTCGAGCCGCGCTTTGCATCTTGTCAGCAAAAATCGTTTCAGGACTCGGCGCTGACGGTGTCTTCCACAACATCGTGGGCATGCACGTGTTTCGGGAAGACTTCGGGAATGTCGAATGGTTCTTGCGGAGCGCGCCAGTTGTCGAGCATGGCCACTTGCTGCACGCAGGCGATGGTGCAGAACTTGGCGCAGGGTTTTTCCGTGCGAAATTCGTGGTCAATGTGTTCGCGCGTGTATTCCGCCAGCGGAATTCCCGGATAGCCTCGCTGTTGCGAACAGTAATGCACCAAACCATCTTCGCAAATGTACAGATAACGCGCTCCGGCGCGACAGCGCCAGTTATGCGGACGACCATACGCCAGATCATCTTGAAATTGATTCAACCAGCCGAATTTCTTTTTTCCGTAACGGCGGAGCTTTTTGTAAACCTCTTCTTCCTTGCCGCTCAGGGGTTTTAGCTGGCCGCTGTGATCGTGAATGATTCCCAGCGTCGAACCGAAACCAAGTTCTACAGCACGTTCAGATACGGTCACGGCGTCTTCAGGATTTTGAATTCCACCGCCAATTACGGAATTGATGTTGATGTGAAATTTGGCGAATTTCGACAGATTGACCAGATACCGATCAATGACCTTCAGGCTTTTCTGCGAAACCTTGTCGGGTTTGACGTTATCAATGCTGATTTGCAGATATTCCAATCCGGCGTGATTGAGCTTTTCGATGTTCTCGCGCGTCATGTAATACCCGTTGCTGATCAATCCGGCGATCATTCCGTGCGAGCGGATGTAGGTGATGATGTCGAAAATCTGCGGATGGAGCATCGGCTCGCCGCCGCTGATGGTGATCGTGGTGGTGCCGAACGAAGCCAGTTTGTCCAGTCGCCGCTTCATTTCCTCAAAGGGCACAGGTTCGGAAACCTTGTCGTATTCGTTGCAATACCCGCATGCCAGATTGCAGCGGCGCATGGGAATGACGTGTGCCAAAATCGGGTGCTTGGTCGAAGCCAGGCCCTTGGCAACGAGTTTTGCTTCACGCAATGTTCGGCTTAGTTTGCTGCTGCTCAGGTCTGTCATTGAAATTCATAGTACGCCATCGAAAAGGATGAAGTACCTTGCCTCCTGATCGTCTTGGACCGAGTTGGGAAATTGAGGAAAAGGACGAGCCTGGGTTTGCTCGTCCTTTTCGCAACCGTTGAGTTATTTTTGAATCAAAAGAAGTGCCGTTTACAGCTTGTCCAGAATCTTGGTGCCGCCCGGCAGATTGATGACAAACGCCGAATCGGCAATGTTGGTGTTGATCTGGGTATTTTTGAGCGTGATGACGGTGTAATCGCCGTTCCGTTCAATCATCTTCCATTGCACCGGCAATCCGCTTTGCGAAACCCAGATGTCAATCGAAGTAAAGTCACTCTTGGTTTTCGGAATTAGACGCAGAATCGAAGTCATCTGGCCATTGACCGACGCATCGCCCGCAATTTCCATGTTGTAATTGTTGAGCAATGCTTTCAGAGAACCATCCAACCCGACCAGATTGGCAGCGGTTTTTCCTTTGGTCGCTTTGCTGACCGTGCTTTTCATCGCCTGATTCAGCCGCGGTTCATAAAACGTGTAATTTTCGCCGATCACCGACAAAGTTTTCACGCCAGGTTTGGTGTAATCAATTCGCAGCTTGCCTTTTTCTTTTCCGACACCCGGTTTGTAAATCAACGTGCCGTAATCGGAATCCTTGCTGCCGATTTGCGGATTCACCTTTTCCTGAACCAACTCGGCTTTCAGGCTTTTCATTTGTTTGTGAGCATTCTCCATCTTGTTGAGAATGCCAGTGAGAATTTGGGGCGACGCTTTGACATCAAGAACCGACTGCGCTCCGACCAGAGTCAGAACCAAACCGGTAATCAGCGCCAATGTCATAATTTTTTTCATTCGTTACTTCTCCATCTCCGTATGGCTTGTAGGTTACAACCGCTGGACTGTTTATTTAATCCAGACCTTATAGCCGTTTACCCGCGTCTGCGGGTTGATAAAAGGTTCAAATTTGCTGACTTGCACATCCTGTTTGAGTTTGTCGCTCAAGTAAAGCGATAAAGCCTCTTGCGGCGAATTCAAAATCAACTCGGACTTGTTCAGCTTGTCCAAAAACATCTGCAATTCGGTAACAGAAACTTCCTGAACCGTTTCGCTCGGCTTCGATGCCGAAACCAGTCGCTCATTTGCCTTGACGGTTTGGGCGCTGGAACGGTCACGATCGCCGAAGTATTTGCTCGGAACCAGAAAAATTGTACCAATGATCAGCGCACAAAGAACATCGTACTGCCACGTTCCGCGTTCGTGCGACCATAAAATGATGTTTTTGATTCCCACGAATAGCGATTTCATCTCACATTTTTTCTGCAATTGCGACGACTTTTATCATTCTTCGCCGACAATCATTCCGTCGCGCATATGAACCGTTCGGGCAGCCACTGCCGCAGCTTCGGGGTTGTGCGTAATCATGACAATGGTCTGATTCAGTTCGCGATTGAGCTTTTGCAGCATCTCCAGGACGATTTCGGAATTTTCCGAATCCAGATTGCCTGTCGGTTCATCGGCCAAAATGATGGCCGGACGATTGATGATTGCTCTTGCTATGGCGACTCGCTGCTGTTCCCCACCGGAAAGCTCTAACGGCTTATGACGCATTTTATTTTCGAGCCGTAATAACCGCAAGACTTCGCGGCGAGTCTCTTCATCCACAATTTTCTTTCCGTTGCCGTGAATGTGTTCAGCCAACCGCAAATTGCCTTCGGCAGTCAGCGTTGGAAACAAGTTGAACCGCTGAAACACAAATCCAATTTTGCGACGGCGCGTGTCAGTTCGTTGCGCATCAGACATTCCGGCCATGTCTTCACCGTCCACAATCACCTTGCCTGAAGTCGGTTTCAGCAATCCGCCCAAAATGTGCAGCATCGTGGATTTGCCGCATCCCGAAGGCCCCATGATCGAAACGAACTCGCCACGTCCGACCGACAAATTGACTCCGCGCAGAGCATTCACGTCCACTTTGCCCACGCGGTAGGTCATCACCAGATTTTCAGTTTTCAGAATTGCGTCCATAACAGTTCGCAGTTCACAGTTGGCAGTTCACAGGATCAGCAATTGCCAGCTTAAGGCTAAGACAACTGCGAACAGTGTGAACCGCGAACTGCGACAATCATTCGTAAGACAAAGCCTGTACCGCGTCTTTGTTCGCAGCGCGAATTGCAGGGTACAACGCGCCCAGCGCACCTGCTCCCAAGCCGATTAGCCCGGCACGCAGAATCCACGACCAGGTGAATTCCAGTTGCAGCGTCGTCGCCCGCTCCAATACCCAGGCAGCAAGAACCGAAATGACCAAACCAACCAGAACTCCGATCAGACTGATGGTCAACGCTTCTTTTTCGATGACGCCGATGATGAAACCTTTCGACGCTCCCAGAGATTTCAAAATGCCGATCTCGCGCGTTCGTTCAGTGATGGTGGTATACATCGCCAGCAAAATCACCAACGCGCTGACGATCACCGACAACACCAGCACGGCGCGAACAAAGCCTTTGATGCCGGGAATTTCCCGTCCAGCGCCGACGCCAAGTTCGCGCGTCAAAATCACGTTGTTGTTCGGCAACGCTTCGTTAATCCGTTGCTGAACTTCTGCTTGCTTGTCAGGGTCATCAACTTTGACCAGAATCGAAAAACATTTGCCTTCCGCAGCCAGAAGCTTCTGCAATTCAGACAACGAAACCTTGATCCTCGCGCCAGCCGACGG
>JAEUQP010000095.1 GCA_016789645.1 Acidobacteriota bacterium
CCGCAAAATCGAACCGGGACAATAAAACTCGCGCGCCGAAACGCCTTTCAACACGTTTCGCACCGGCACACCCAATCGCTCAATCGCCAATTCCGAAGCTTCGTTGAAGGTAATCAACGTGCCGCCTGCTTCGACAAATTCACGCAAAGCTTTGACGCCCGCGTCACCCAGCCCTCCGGCAAATTCTGCCGGGTAAGTTCGTTCGGATAAACCATTGACCAACGCCGACGCAGGTTGATCGGGCAAAATAATCGCGTCGTATTTCGCAGCCAGACCTCCGGCGCGCGCTTCGTCGTGCAACAATTGCTTGAACTCGAATTTGTATTGATCCAACAACCAGCGCGTCCAGCCTTCATCCATCGATGCCTGATAGTTTTTGTACATCGCCACGCGAATGCCATCGTTTGACCGCACGCGCGATTGAATGACCAGCGCAGCAGGTTCCGGCCCGGCCTCAACTTTGAATTCAGTTTTGACGGCAATGGCTTTGACGTTCATCAGCAGCGACAACGTGTGCGCCGTCACGTCATACGGCCGTTTGGGAGGGCCGCCGGGATATTCGCGCAAATCGGGATAGGTCTGCGTTTCCAGCAGGGCTTTGGCAAACCCGCCGTACGGTTGGCGCATGAACACGATGTGCGCTCCCGCCGAGTAGGTTTTGCCCTCGGCGACGAAGTTTTGCCGGGCGCGATGCACTTCGACGCCGCCACGTTTCAAGATGGTCAAAACGCGATCCAGCCCTTCGGTTTTGAAGTAATAACCCACCTCTTCGCTGGTCGAAGGTTCGTTGGTGATTTTGCCAACCACGGCTTCGCTTTGTTCATGTCGCTGTTGTTCAGTGCCGCGAACGTTTTTCATGCCTTCTTTCATGCGATTGAACGCATCGGCCAGTGATTTCGGCACGTCGGGTTCGGGCAAGATGAACGCAAACGGCTGCCCTTTGGCTTCAACGGCGCGCTTGCTGATTTCGTAAAAGTTTCGCAAGTGCGCTTCACGATTACGAGCAGCGTGATTCAGCAAGGCAAACGCTGCCGCCGTTTGATAATCCACGATGTCGCGAATCGTCCAACGACCTCCCTGCCAGACTTTCGGAAAGTTCCACGACGAAGTTTTGGCGTTGTAATTGAATCCGCCCCCCAGCCGATCCAACGGAACCTCGACCGGCGTCGCCAATCGTGCGCTGGCGGTTTCGGACAAGATGCGCAGCCCCGCGTGGTAATGCGAATACGCGCGCGCGGGCGACCACGCGTCGTACATCGTGTTGAACACCACGCCGCTTTTGCCGCCAGCGATCACTTCCCACGCCATCGAAGTTCCCAGCGCGTTGACTCCGGCAATGATGGCCGGGTCTACGTTCGGTTCCCACGGTTCCATGTACGGCGGAACGAACAATCGCGCGCCGTTGCCGCCCATTTGATGAATGTCGTGCAGAATTTGCGGACGCCACACATTGAGCAATTTATCCACGGTCAACTGCGTTTCGACCTGTGTGAAGGCGTACCAATCGCGATTGTTATCGTGACCGGTGTAATGGTGATACAGCTCCGGCGGCGCAGTGCCTTCAGCGGGAGTTCCCAAAGTCTTTTGATACCAGTCGGCAACAATGTCCGTGCCGTCCGGGTTCAACGACGGAACCAGCAGAACGACGACATTGTCCAGAATCTGTTTGATCTCCGGCGAATTTTCCGACGCCAGCCGATAGGCGAGTTGCGTTGCCGTAAATGTGCCGCCGACTTCTGTCGCGTGAATGCTGCACGTGATCACCACGACGGTGCGTCCGGCGCGAATCAAATCCGTGATGCCCGCTTCGGTGGAATTGGTCAGCAATCGCGGATCGGACAATCGCAACTGAATCTGTTTGAACTCGTCCAGCCGTCTCAGGTTTTCCGGCGAAGAAATTGTTGCCACAACAAACGGCCTGCCCAACGTCGTTTTGCCAAGTTCGCCCAGTTTGATGCGGTCGCTGGTTTCGGTCAGGCGACGAAAATAAGCAACGAACTTTTCCCATTTGGCCAGCTTGCGATCTTCGCCGATTTTGAATCCGAGCACGGTTTCCGGCGCCGGAACTTTTGACCCGGAATCAGCCGGTGAAAGAACGACCTTGCCAGCTTGCGTAGCAACAGCTTGCGCAGCACCAGCTTGCGCAGCACCAGCTTGCGCAGCAATGGATTGGCCTCCACCGATCCACGGCGCACAGACCAGAAACATGATCAACAGGCAACGAATGAATTTTGGAAACATATTCCCCCGAATCGAATGAATTCGTGTTGTGATGAGCAAGCGAATTGGCAACAACCAGGCACTACCGCCAAACAGCACCGGCAGATATTACCGGAGCTACGCCGAATGACAAAAATTGATGCCCTGCAATTTATCGGCTTGACTCTATTCTGACAGAGGCATATCTTGCGTCCATCTCCGCTATTGCTACGTTTTAAATTTTGCCAAAAACTCAAGTTGCCTGAAATCTTTCTTTTTATAGAATTTTGGTGGGAATGAGTTCTTCAGCTTGTTGAAACATTTGTTCGTCGTTTGCCATTTCCTGTTCTTTTGCCTGTTAACCAACTCCGCCGTGATCATTGGCCGGTAACCGCGAGCAACAAAATCCTTTGATTTGAATCATCCGTCCGCATTGGTAGTTTCGCCATGAAAGTACTATGGATGTCGGACAGTCCCACGTCGCCATCCGGGTTTGGAAACGTGACCAGGTTTATTTGCGCGGGGCTGGCCGATTACGGCCATCAAGTTTCGATTCTGGGCTGGCAAGCTCGCGGCACGCCGGAGCCTTGGCGGAACTGCATGCTGTATCCCGTGCGCCACAACGGCCTGGGCGCGGATGTGCTGCTGAACTACCTTCGCCGATTGCAGCCGGACATTTTGGTGACCTTGGCCGATGTCTGGTGGTTGACCTTTATCTCCAATCCGATGATCGCAGGCTTTATGCGAATGGCCTGTATTCCCTGGGCATTGTATTTCCCGATTGACGGCGATATGGGCGATGGCCAATTGCCCGTAAGCTGGACGCACATTTTGAAAACGGTTGATCTGCCGATCGCCATGAGCCGGTACGGCGTGGAGGTGTCCCAAGCCAACGGCATCCATCCGTCTTACATTCCGCACGGAGTCGAAACCAACGTTTTCCGCCCGCCTGTGGACAAAACCGCCGCCAAACGCGCGCTGGGGTACGAAGGCAAATTCGTCATTCTGTCGGACGCGCGCAATCAGCCGCGCAAACAATTGCCGCGGTTGTTGGAAATCTTTCGCCGTTTTTCCGCCGACAAAGACGATGTGGTGTTGCACCTGCACTGCGACCCGAACGATCCGGCGGCCATGACGCCTGAATATTGTTACGACCTGAAAGCCGACATTGCGTTTCTGGGCTTGGGCGACAAAGCGCAGGTGACGGATGGAATGTCCATCGCCACCGGATTGACGCTGTCGCAATTGGCCGCCATCTATCAGGCGGCGGATGTGCATTTGCTGGCTTCGCTGGGCGAAGGCTTCGGCCTGCCTACATTGCAGGCGGCATCCGCCGGAGTCGTGCCGATGGCTTCGGATTACACGGCCAGTCGCGAACTGACCGAAAACCACGGCGAACCCATCGCCATCCGGCATTTTCTTTCCGATCAATTCGGGTTGCGACGCGCGTTGATTGACATTGACGACGCGGTGACGCGGCTGGAAAACCTTTACAACGATCGCCAATTGCTCGCCGCCAAATCCGAAGCCTCGCGCCAATTCGCCGAAAAATACGACTGGTCGGAAATCGTGCCTCAGTGGAACGATTTGCTGCACCGCGAAGCGCCTCGCTTGCGCCAAAACCTGCGGTATCCCGCCAGTTCGCAGATCACACTTGGCGCTTCGGCAAACTCCGCCAACTCTTCCAACTTTTTGCCCGCGGAATTGGCCGCCGCCGTACGCAGCGCCATGCCCGCGCCGCGTACCGCTGGCAGAGGGAACTGGTTCGGCGCTACGGACGAAATGGCTGGCGCGCGCATCACGGTCAATGTGACCGAAAGCAAGCTCGGTCAGTTGTCGGCTGAAGTGCTGCTCGATGCTCAGGCTTACGAACGCACGCTGACCATCCCTGTGACATTGCCGCCGGATGAAGCTTCGCCGGTCAAAATGCGCGTGACCGGTTGCGTGTACGCCGCCAGTGAGCGCGATGTGCCTGTGATTCGCGAGTTGAGTTTGATCTTTCCCGGCTTGAACGTCTGGTCGCTGGCCGATTTGGAACTCGGCTCTGACCGCGTCAGCGGCGAAATGGTGCAGGTCAAAGCCACACCACCCGACAGCGAGGAATATCGTCGCCGTCTGGCCGCCAGCACGCTAGCAATTGATCTTGGCGGCATTGATCCCGATTTGCCCCTGCAAGCGGCTCAGTTCGGAGTTCCGTGCATTGGCCTGACCGCCCAAACCGCGCAAATGCGTTTCTGGCCGGAATTGAGTCTGGCAAACCCCGACGCGGAAATGGCCGCCGAACTGGGTCGCCGCTTGCTAACTGATCAAGGCGCGGTAGAAGAATTCTGCGCCCTGGCGCGAAACCGCCTGGCCAATTCGTCGGCGATTACTGAAACCGGGAGATGATCATCATGGCTGTTCAAATGTACCTGATTCATCCAAAAAACAATTGCGACGACAAAGGCCGCGAAGACATCGCGGATTTCATCGCCGTTCGTCGCGGATTCATTCTAATGGCGACTTCGCATGGTTCAATCATTGCGGCGTTTGACGAACAATACCTGGCTTCTGTCCAGGCGCATGCTTCGGTGGCGTTTGCGGGCGGCGTAACGCTCAACCCAAACGCGCCCGGAGCAACGGCGCTCAGACAGTTGTTCGCCCAAAACGTTGCTCTCCAACTGGCCAGCCGCAACGGCGGCGTTCCGGCGACTGGCGATTCCGCACAAGCTGAGGAAGGCCGATTTCCGCCCGGATATCGGCCTTTGCGTTGGTCTGTGTCTGATGAAGGCGGGAACGGTTGAGCCGTTCCTGTAACCAATCAATCTCGTTTTGTAATAACAGCAACTAGGAGGTGACTAATGGCTATTGGCCAAGAACTGCTGGATGTTCCATTTCCCGATATGATCTTCAAGATGGCCAACGCCATCGCGCAAGGCCAGCGAAAACTCGACGCGGCTTCAAT
>JAEUQP010000136.1 GCA_016789645.1 Acidobacteriota bacterium
TGTGGCGAAGCCGTAGCGAATGCGCGCGAAGTTATAAACTGATTGCACGTCTGCGCCACCATCCAACATGCGAAAGCCCGCGCCAACGTAAAAGCGTTTGGTCAGGTCGTAATTGATTTTCGCTGCCCCATCCAGGGCGCGACCTTGCGATGCTCCCAACCCCTCAAAATCAAAAATCAGGTGCGTGCGCGGCGTAGCGTTGAATTGTGCGGTGAATGCGGCAATCGGCACTACGCCGAGATCGGGGTCGGCTACGCGCAAAGCGCCTTGCTGTAATTCGATCTTAGCGTCGCGGATGAGTACGCCTGCGCCCAATTGAACTTTCCAACGTTCGCTCTCTTTCAAGGTGTAACGCCAGGTCGCGCGGTAATTGTTGAATTCGTAAATGCCTCTGGTCGGCACATTGGGTTGGAAATTGGCGTTTTCAAAAAAGGTGCGCGTCGGCAATGCGCCCGTACCTGAAACCTGCAATGGCGCGTATAGAAAACGCAGCGTGTTGCGTTTCGAAACTTTGGCTTCGGCATAGAGGCGGAAGTAACCAGACGGACCGGTCGCATTGAGCGCGTTGAATTTGAATTGCGTGCCGGTGTCGCCCGGATTGCGCACGTCATTGCGCGTGAATTCCAGCGCACCCGCTTCGATTTCGACGTTGAATTTGTAATCGTTCGTTTGAGCGGCAATTTGTGTCGCTCCCATCAGCAAGCACACGAGTGCGCAAGCGAATTGTAAATACAGTTTCATTGACCTCTCCTTCTTCTCTTTTGTTTTAAACATGCGCGAGCGCCACATAATCAGGGCGATCTGCCGCTGATGCGTGGCGGAATTCGCGGAGCACCTGGCCGCGATGCAGCAAAAATACACCGGGCATTTGCAAACCATCGCCGGCCAACATGCCTACGCCGTGCCCGTTGGCGAAGGCTTCCAAACCGCGTTGCCAGACTTTCCAGCCGAACACTTGCGCGAGCGATGCGCGCTTCAAATCAAACGCCTTGTATAACGTTTGCTTGGGGTCGTGAACGCGTGACACGTCTTCCAAGCCGTATTTTGCAAAACGTTCGGCGGCTTGTTCCGCCGTACCCAGATAAACGAACGCCAACTGCGTTCCCGCCGCTGTGAGTTGCGCGCGTTGCGCCGCAACATCGGCCAGCGTTTCACGGCAAAACGTTCAGCCAAAATGTCGCAGGAAAATCACCAGCGTTGGAGCAAGTTGGGATAACTCAGCCAGCGACGTGCCGTATTGATCGCGCGCCGCATCAAGTGCCGTTGTCAGATCATTCATCGTTACCTTACCTCCAGTTATTTTGGTGCGCGCGTCGTAAAATCAGCGCGAATGGAATCCACCAGATCAGATCGTTCGTGATGTTGTTGATGCCGAACACCAAAGGAAAAGCTCCTTCATACACGGCTTGCACAAAACCAATTGGCCCGAAGACCTTGCCCAAAAATCCGACCAGTACAATCGGCCAATGGCGCAGCGGATCAAAGGCAGCGGCGATGTAACCCACGCCGTAAACGCCGACGATCATGCCTACGCATTGCCAGAGCTGCGGATAGTTGGGCGGCTGCATGCCGAACCAGCGAAACATCGTCAGCGGAAAAAACAACACAAATCCGCCCCACACGATGTTGTAAATCCCAGCCGCCAGCAGCACCGGTTTCATCCAGCGAGCAGGAGTGATCTGTGCTTCACTCATTTGTTTTGATTGCGTCATCACGTTTTTTTCAAAAGTTAATCGCCAGGGAACAGCACCCACAATTCAGGGCGTCCGCTGTTGCAATGCACGGCGCGCGACAGAAAACCGAAACAACCCCACGACAGAAACAGCGCCACGCGTGCCGCTTGCCACGCACCGCGCGGTTCGCCGTTTTGCGTCGCCAATTGTTGCAAGCGGCTTTGCACCGATGGGATCGGATGAAAGATGGTTTCAACCAACGGCGAACGCGTAGGCTCATCGTCCTGCCATTGATCTAACGTCGCGGCTGTGCGTTCGAGCGCGGCGCGCGGGATGCCATGTTGCGCGGCGAAAAAGTCGCCTTCAAAAACGCCGGGGCGACTGAAGGAAGGCAAGGTCAGCAAGCCTAGAAACGACCACAGCGTAAAGCCGCAAGCCGTCATCAACAATTCGCTGCTATTCGTCACGCCCGCGCCGGGCAGCGTCGTCGCCAACGCAAAGCCCGTCAGGTTCCACAACAACGCCAGCCATACACCGCGTTGACGGCTGCCGCGTTCAACCACGCCGACGCGCCGTGCGATTTGAGTGGCAACAGCTTCTTCGGAGAGCGCAGGCAAGCCGGTTTTCTGTTGAATCTTTTCTTGAATCCATGACGCGGGCAGCACGAGGCGTTCGCGTCCCGGCCAGCCGACGAATCCGCCGACAAAAGCCGGATCGGAAACTTCCAGCACCGTCGCCGCCGGAAGCCTTACACCCCAGCGCGCCAGCCATTGCTCATACGGTTTCAAGCTCTCTGCCGCCGTGCGCAAACCTCCGATGAAGCGCGCCAGCCAACCTTGGGCCGCAAGCAAAACCACCATCACCAACAAGGCTGCAAAGACCGCGCCCCAGCGTCCGCCCGCGCGGCCTGCGACCAGCAAAGTCAAACCCGCTGCCAGCAGCACCAGTGATTGTGCCAGCACGCCTCGCAACCATTGCACGATGAAGTTGGGCAATGTCGGAGCAATTCGCCCAAAACGGCGAGGCAACCAGTATCCACCCAGCCAATCAAAGGGCGCGCTCAACAGAACATAAAGCCCCAGCAACAAGCTCAGGTTTTTGGCGTCATTCGCCAGCGAAGGTTGTGTAATCAATGAATCGGAAAACGGTGTGGCTTGCGTCAGCAACAACGTCGCGGCCAACATAACCCAGAAGCCTACGCCGCTGATGCCCAGCCACAATCTTGCTCTTGCGTATGTCATCGTGATTTCTCCTGCTTAGCGCGGTCTGACGGAAGCCAAGCCGCCGTCTACGCCAATGACCTGTCCCGTGACCCAACTGTTGGCAGGGTCAAGCAGCCACGCGATGGCGCTGGCGACATCTTCGGGAGCGCCGACGCGACCGAGCGCGTGCATCGCTGTTGAAGCCTTGAGCGAAGCCTCGTTGCCCGTGATGCGCGCCGTCAGCGGCGTAGCGACCAACCCCGGCGCGACGCAATTCACGCGAATGTTGCGTGCGGCGTATGAAGCCGCTGCCGAAAGCGTCAGCCCGATCACCCCAGCTTTGGCGGCGGCGATGGCTTCGTGATTGGCGAGTCCGGTGCGCGCGGCAGCGGACGAAAGCAAGACCACCGAACCGCCCGCCTTCATGACTTTGGTCGCAGCGCGCAGCAGATAAAACGCTGAATTCAGATTTTGCCGCACGGTGAAATCCCACTCGTCGTTGGTTGTGATATGCGCGGGCTTGAGCAGCAGAGAACCAACGCAATTGGCCGCGCCATCAAGTTGGCCATACGTCGCCAGCGCGTGCGCGATGAAGGCGTCCACTTGTTCAGATTGCGTAGCGTCCGTGACCAAATAAGCCGCGTTGAGTTCAGCCGCGAGGGCAGCGAGCTTGGCTTCGTCGCGTGCGCCGATCACCAGGCGTGCGCCTTGCGCGGCCAGTCGGCGACAGAGCGCCGCGCCAATGCCGCCCGTGGCTCCGAGAATTGCATAAACCGGTTTTGAAGTTGTTTCAGTCATGGTTTCAGTCATTGGTTTTAGAAACGCCAGTCCAGCCCGACCAGCGGAAAGATGCCCAGTTGATAAGAAAGGTATTGTTGATTGAGGCGACGATCCCAATTCACCTGTGCGAAGTTCTTGCGGTTGGTCGCGTTCTGCAATCCGGCAAAGACGATCAATGGTTTGTCGCGCAAGGTGAAGGTGCGGTCTACGCGAAAATCCAGCCGGAAATAATCGGGCGCGCGTTCGCCGTTGACGCGGTTGAAATCAAAAATGCCGCGGCTTTGCTGGCGTGAAAGCGTTTCGTTGAACGGTGTAAACGGACGTCCGCCGAGCAAGGCTACGCGCGAAGAGAATTCCCACTTTTGATTGAATTTGTATCCGCCGACGGCG
The DNA here is from genome assembly GCA_016789645.1 of Acidobacteriota bacterium. GTDB lineage: Bacteria > Acidobacteriota > Blastocatellia > RBC074 > RBC074 > RBC074. Next base: position 4,046 of record JAEUQP010000136.1, read on the forward strand.
TTGAAAATCACCGGATAATCAAAGCTGCCCGGACGGAACACGCCGTCCAACCCCGCGTGGCGCGTGCGTGAAAAAGCCAGATTGGCCTGGCCGAACCATTTCGCGGTGAATTTCTTTTCGACGAAAAATTCGATGCCGCGTGCGCGTCCGCGTCCGGCGCTGATTAAGGGAAACAGCAAGTCTCTCACCGCAAACGTATCGCCCGCGTTCGCCAGTGAAAACGCCGGATAATCAAGTGAGACCGGATAATCGCGATAATCTTTTTGGTAAAGCTCCACCGTCATTCGCAACGAATTGCTGGCCTGATAAGCCAGCCCCGTCACGTAATGCGTTGCGCGCGTCGGATCGAGTTGGCGATTGATCGGAAAGGCCGAGAGGAACAAGAAGAACGGTTGTTGATAAAAGATGCCGTAACTGCCGCGCCAACTCAGCTTGTCCGTCAAGCGCAAGCTGACACCGGCACGCGGGCTGAAACGATTGGCCGAGATGTATTGATAATTGTCGTACCGTCCGCCCACGGTGAAGTTCAATCGCGAACCTATGTTTTGCGAAGCCTGCACATAGGCGCCGGTTTGCCGCGCGGTGAAATTGCGTTGCAGCGTGAACGGGTTGGCGTCCGTTCTGATCGCAAACGGATTGTCGCTGTTGCCGAACGGTTGCGCTGCGTCATAACGAATGCGGAACAGTTTGAAGCTGCCGCCCAGTTGCACTTTGTCGAGCACGGGCGTGTAAAGCGTCAGATCATATTTCAACGTCGTTTCGCCTTCGCGGCTGTTTTCACGATAAACAGCAGGCGTGCGCGCAATGATGTCGTCGAGGTTCGTGCCCGTCAGGCGGAATTGCAGCAAATCTTTGACCTGCTGATTGACGCTGGCTTCGGAATGGGAAAAGCCCAGCAGTCCCACGCCGCGAGCGCCGAAAACGCGCTGCCAGTTGAGACCGGTGGCGCTGCGCCAGCCGCGATACCGAATATCGAAATTTTCGAGTTCGCGGTTGTCGTCGGTTTTCGGCTTGCCTTCGATTGGCCCTAAACGAATGCGATCAATACCGGTGAAATTGACGAGCCAGATGCGATTGGCCGCGTTGAGGTCATACACGGCTTTGCTGTTAAAACTGTAATTGACAGGCACGCCGCCGATGCCGATGTCGTCACTGAAATAATCCAGAAAGCTGCGGCGCGCTGACACGACCCAGGAACCTTTGCCTTTATTGATCGGCCCTTCGGCGATGCCGCCCGCTCCGGCAAAGCCTACTGTCGCGCGTCCACTGAATTTGTCGCGGTTGCCTTCGCGTTGCGTGATTTGCAAGACGCTCGACAAACGATTGATGTAAGGCGCGGGATAACCGCCAGTCAGAAAGTTCACGTCCTGAATCAACTCGGCATCGAGAATGCTCACCGTGCCGCCTGCCGCCGCAAAGTTGGCAAAGTTGTTGATGTTCGGAATTTCGATGTTATCAACGACAAACAGATTTTCGAGCGGCGAACCGCCGCGCACGATGATGTCGTTGCGAAAATCATTGGAGCCGATGGCGACGCCGGGCAGCGTTTGCACGTAACGCGACACGTCCTGCAACGCGCCCGCCGTCTTGGCGATTTCGCGTTGTTGCACCAGGTAGCCTGAATTCTTGATTTCTTCAGGCGCGATGAAGGCAGGCGCAGAAATCGTCACTGAATCGCTAAGGTTTTCGATCTTGGGCAGCGTGATTTCGAGCAGCGTTTCCAATCCGGCACGGACTTCGGTGTCTTTGTTGGTCAATGCCCGCTGATTCGGCGCGGTGATTTCGAGCGTGTACTTGTCCGCGCGCAAATCAACCAGACTGAACGCGCCCAGCGCATCGGTGGTCGCGCAACGGTTCAAGACCGGGATGCAAACCTTCACGTCTTTGGCGGGCGCGCCTGCGGCATCTTTGACGACGCCACGCAGTACGCCTGCGCCGGTCGTGTCTTGCGCCAAAACTGTGAGCGCGCTCAGCAGCAAACACGCTGCCGCACGCAGCATTGCGAAATAATGGTTCATCTTCCTTCTCCAACTCGCCGCTTCTGATGAGGGCGTTTCGTTAATGTTGCATGGCTCAGTTAGAACAATCGCAACTGTTGGTTTACGACAGTCTGTTTCGCCACACGTTCCGGCGTACGGCGCCGGCTGCCATGTTTGGCGAATACAGCGGCGACTTCGTCGGTCAATCGCGGATTGCGTCGAAACGTCGCGATGCGTTGCCGAGCATGCGCGACGGCTTCGTCGTGATTCACAATCGGCGCTGGGTAATCCTTGCCGATAATGCAACCGAGCGCGGCTTGCTGGGCTGGTGGCAACAGCCACGGCGCGTGAATGAACGAAGTCGGCACGCGTTCGAGCGCCGGAATCCAACGACGAATGAATGCGCCCATCGGATCGTGATCCTGCCCTTGTTTCACCGGGTTGTATAAACGAATGGTCGCGTGACCCGCCGTGCCCGATTGCATCTGCATTTGCGGGTAATGAATGCCTGGTTCGTAATCCAGAAACTGCCGCGCCAAAAACAGCGCAGGTTCGCGCCAATGCAGCCACAAGTCGTAAGCCGCAAACGCCACCAGCATCGAACGCATTCTGAAATTCAACCAGCCGGTTGCGCGCAGGCTGCGCATACATGCATCAATCATTGGATAGCCCGTTTCGCCCGCACACCAAGCAGTGAACCGAGCGGCGTCGAATTCGTTTTCGCGCAAGCCATCGTAGACGTGGACGAAATTCTCGAATTCGATGCGCGGGTCATCTTCGAGCTTTTGCATGAAATGGCAGCGCCAGTGGATGCGCGATTCAAAGGCGCGCAACGATTTTTCCCAACGGGGCGACGCTCCGCCGTAACTCGCGCGCAAGTCGTGGATGATTTGCCGCGACGTGAGATTGCCCCACGCCAGATAAGGACTCAGCCGCGAGCACGCTGTTTCGGCACTCAGCGGACTTGAAATGCCGCCGCGATATTGCACGCCGCGATCGGAAAGGAATGATTGCCAAACTTGATGCGCAGCCGTTACGCCGCCTCGTTGCAGATTCGCCGCGCGCGTGTCAGGCGGCAAACCTGCATCTTGATGCGAAGGAATCGCGCCGAGTTCAACATTCAGTTCGCGGGGGACAGGTTGCAAACGTTCCGGCACAGCCAGCGGCCTGGTTTTCATGCGCTCCTGCCAAAGCGCAGCCCAGTCATCGCGATTGGCGAGGCGACGCACGATGCCGTTTGTTGGCAGTTCGTGGCGTTCAATGTTTGACTCGCGCAACCAACGACGCACGGCCTTGTCGCGCGCATAACTTGCGCCATTGCCGGTTTCTTCGTGCGCCCACAGCGTGAAGCGAAACCGGCGTGCAAACTCCTGCAAGACGGGCAAGGCTTCGCCCACGCGCACGACGAGCGGCTGTCCCAATGCGGCCAGGGTGGCGCGCAATTCGTGCAGGCTCTCGGCGATGAACGTCCAATGCGAAGCGTCAAAATCAGGCGCATGCATCAAACTGGGTTCGGCGATGTAAAGCGGCAGGACGGGACCGCGCCGCGCAGCTTCAACGAGCGGACGATGATCGTGCGCGCGCAAATCACGCTTAAACCACACGAGTTGAATAGCTGCGTCTGTCATCAGAGATTACCAGTCGAACGATTGATTCAGGGCCAAGGCTTTGGCCTTGATCGGATTCCAATACCGGCTGAAGCGTTTCAGCTCGATCCGCGCTTGCTCGGTTTGTGAAAGCTCAGCAAACGGCTCAAGCGGCAAAACTTCAACAGGCAGATTGTGTTCGCGTTGCAGTTTGGCGCGCAGTTGCGCGAAACGCGGCGCAATGCTCTCAACGGTGACGATGCGCGTGCAGCCCTGTTCGCGTGCGGCTTCAGCCAGTTCGGCGACGACCTGGCCTTTGCGAATCTCAACACGCGGAATTTCGAGCAGGCATTCATACATAAATGCGATGCGTTTCAAGCTCAGGCGATAGTGCGCAAGCACCTCTTCGTCAAACACGAATACGCGCGGTGCGTCGGGATGCGCCAGCAAAGCAGGGCTGTGCGGATTGAGGCAATCGCCGTGAATCCAAATCAAAACGTCCTTCATCGGTTGCTTACCCTTTCGCTGGCGCGCGGAAACAAACGCGTTTGCAACTCATCGTAAGTCGCCTCAAACGGGCAGCCGTTGCGATAACGTTGACAGGCGCGGCAATAAACGCCGTCGGTGAACTGTTCGAGATTGTCGCGGTTGAAGTAATAAGGCTTGACGGCGAACGTACTCGCTACCCATTGCCACGAAAGGTTGTTGCTGGCCGGATCGCCATCAAGCAGGTGTTCCAAAAACCAGGCCGCGCCCGCTTGCCAACGCACGCGCCGCCAGTGAATCACATACGCCGCCAGCCACATCCGCGCGTGATTGTGCAGATAACCCGTTTGCCGTAACTCATCGGCGAAGCCATCCATACAGCGCAATCCTGTCGTGCCTTGCGCGATGTCATCGGGCAATTTTTCGGCGTAATCCGTCGGACGCCACCCGGTCTTGAGCGATTCGCGATCTTTCCAAATGCCATCGCCGATCTGGGCGTACACGCGCTGCCAATAATCGCGCCACGCGAATTCAGTCACGAGCTTTTCGGCTTTGACTCCACCGCGTTGCAACACGGCTCGACGGGCTTCGGCCAAGGTCAAAACGCCGTGGCGCAAATAAGCCGCAAGGCGCGTGACAGCGCCTTTCAGATGATTGCGTGTCGCGGCGTAACGCTCCGGCTTGATTTGCGCGAGCGCAGCTTCAGCCGCTTTCCTGCCGCCGCGCGTGTCGGCGATCTCAGGCGAACGCGCCGCCGCGTCGGGAAAGGTTTCGCGCAAATAGGCGATCAATTCGTCGCGATGATTGAATACAGTTTTGAGCTTCATGCTTTGCTCGCTTTCTTGCGCATCCGGCAAGCATCGCTGCAATACTTCACTTCGTCCCAGACGCGCGCCCACTTGCGCCGCCACGCGAACGGACGCTGACACACCAAACAAATCTTCGTGGGCAAATCACGTTTTTTCATGGTTACAGTTTTCGTTCGCGCACTTCACGCGAAGCGATTACGCCAGCTTTTCTAAAAACCGTTGCGCTTGTTGTTGCACGCGCTTTCGTTCCGCTTCGTCCAGATGTTTCAAGCCCAGCACGTTCGGCCCCATCCGTGGATTGGCGCGTAGTTGCTTTTCAAAACGCAGCAAAAAATTCCAATAGAGCGCGTTGAACGGACATGCCGCCTCGCCCGTGCGCTGCTTGGCGTCATACTGACATCCGCCGCAATAGTCGCTCATCTTGTTGATGTAAGCGGCGGACGCGATATAAGGTTTGGTGCCGACTACGCCGCCGTCGGCGCATAAGCCCATGCCGATCACGTTCGGCGTCACGACCCAGTCATAGGCGTCAATGTAACTGTCTAAAAACCATTCGTTGACCGCGCGCGGTTGGATGCCCGCCAGCAGCGCAAAATTACAAAGCACCATCAATCGTTCGATGTGATGGCTGTAACCGGTTTCAAGCACGCGCGTGATGACGTGGCGCAGGCAGTTCATCTCGGTCTCGCCCGTCCAGAAAAATGCGGGCAGCGGGCGTTCGGCCTGCCAGTGATTCATTTCCTGAAAGCTGGGCATCATTTGGTGGTAGCGCCAGTAAACATATTCGCGCCAGCCCAGAATCTGGCGGATGAAACCTTCGACGGAATTGAGCGGCGCAGTTCCATCGTGATAAGCGGCTTCGGCGCGGCGAATGACTTCGAGCGGTTCGAGCAAGCCGATGTTCAAGAGCGGCGACAGCAGGGAATGAAACAGAACCGGTTCGCGCGCGGACATTGCATCTTCGTAAGCGCCGAAATTCGGCAAACGATGCGTGATGAAATCGTCCAACACCTGCAGAGCTTGTTCACGCGTAACCGCCAGGCTGAAACCAGTCGTGCTGCCAATGTTGTCAGGACATTCGCGTTCGACTTTTTCGAGCACGGCTTGCGTAATCGCATCGGGCGAAAAGTTGATCGGCGCGCGCGGCACCGGCTTGCCTTTGTAAGGCTTGCGATTTTCGGCATCGAAATTCCACGCGCCGCCAACGGGTGACCCGTCTTTTTCAAGCAAGACGCCGAACTGCTTGCGCATCGCGCGATAAAAATTTTCGAGGATGAGTTTCTTGCCTGAGGTTTCTTTGGCCTTTTCTTCTGAAAGACGTTGTTCGCAGAGAAAGTGCGTATTGGGCGAAAGGATAATTTCGACGTTCAGCTTTCGACTGAGTGCGTATTGCGACTGACGCGCTCGCCACTCGGCGGCTTCGAGCATCAACAAGCGTCGCGGCTGAAATTCTTTGACGTGCGCCCGCAATCCATCAGTGAACGAATCGGCTTCGCGATAATCCACCGTCCAGCCGGCTGCGCGCAAAGCCTCAGCGTAATGCCGCATTGCGGACAACACGAGTCCGACTTTTTGTTTGTGATAGCGGAGTGAGCGTATACGGCTGAAGGATTCGATCAGGACGACTGAGCGCTCGCGATTTTGCGCGGGATCAAGCAGCGGATGATGTGGCAACAACTGATCCCCGAATATCAGCACTGACTCGATGAATTGTTTCGCGTTTGTTCCCATGGATACCTGGGAATTACCCTTTGTTTACTGCCTTTCGATGAGCGGAATCGCCGGTTCGGGCCAGGTGATTCTGTCTACATTCTTTTCGTTCAATTTGGGCTTCTCAAAAAAATTGTTGGTGTTGTCCGCTGCGCACCGGCAATTCAACTGATGGTTGATCAATTAGGAAGTCCATTAATCTTGCTTTCCCGCATGGCCGCAGTTGCGATGCCTCGTAACATGCCTGCGAAGACAAATTGGTGCAGGGGATAGAGGGCATACCAATAAAGTAGTCCGGGCAACCCGACCGGATCAAAGAACGCAGTCTGGCGAATAAAAGAAGCGTCGTTATCACCTTGCACTTCAAACTCAAGCCAGGCGCGGCCAGGCACTTTCATCTCCGCCTGTAACCGCAATCGTCGCTCAGGCTCGAAGGCTTCGACGCGCCAAAAATCAAGAGCCGAACCGACTTGGGGTAATTCTGGATCGTTCCGCTCCCGCCGCATGCCTACGCCACCAACCAGCAGGTCGAGCCAGCCACGCAATTGCCAGAGCCAGTCGCCGTAATACCAACCGGTTTTTCCGCCGATACGGCGAACCGGTGCAAAGGCGGCGGCGGGCGAGCACTTAACATAAGTGACGCGTGAATCAATGATTCGAGCGCCAAAGCGCACGCCGCCCCAACCACGTTGCCGTCCGGCGGAAGAGAGCGCATCTGACCAACGGGTTTGCACCAATTCGTTGTCCTCGTTGCGAATCGCTCTGGCGATCGCTTCTCGAAAACCGCGCGGACGAACTTTGAAAACCTGCAGCGCCGATTGATCTTTCAAGACCGTCGGATGGCGCAGGCTCTCGATCAGTTTTTGACCGACGCGCGCATAAAGCGGCGTGACAAAGCCTAGCCATAAACTGGACAACCTCGGCGTGAGTACCGGTACCGGAATGATGAAACGCCGCAAGCCACGTTGCTGCGCGTATTCCTGCATGATCTCCCCGTAAGAGGCTCGGTCGGCTCCACCGATTTCGAAGATATGCGTCTCACCTGTCGGCAACTCGAGAGCTTCGGCCAGATAGTCGAGTAAATCTTCAACGGCGATAGGTTGGGCAGGTGTTGCCACCCATTTCGGCGCAATCATCACCGGCAAACGCTCAACCAAGGCCCTGATCATTTCAAAGGAAAGGCTGCCGGAACCGATGACTATCGAAGCCCGGAATTCGATGACAGGAACTCCGGATTCCCGCAAAATCCGACCGACTTCATGGCGGCTGCGAAGGTGTGCTGATAAATCCTCTTCACTCTCGCTCAGCCCTCCCAAATAGATGATCTTCTGCACGCCCGCCGCGCGCGCAGCCGCCGCAAGATTTTGCGCTGCCTGGCGATCTTCAAGCTCGAAATCGCCGTTCGATCCCATTGAATGAACCAGGTAATACGCCGTGTGCACGCCTTCCATTGCCGCGCTCAAACTGGCTGCATCGAGTACATCTCCTCCAACGACTTCTGTGGTCGCAGCAGCTTTGGAGCGGAGCGTCGCCGGATTTCGCGCCAGGCAGCGTAAACGTTGCCCGGCGTGTTCCAGGTTTTGCATCAGCCGTCCGCCAACATAACCCGTCGCCCCTGTCAGCAGAATGATTGGGCGCGAGTCGTTCGAATTTGCAGTTGAGTTAGACAATGGTTTTCTCGATTGGATTGGGTATCAGTTTGCCGCAACCTGTTTCTTGGGCGTGCGCCAGCGCCAAGCAGTCACCGCGTTCAATTCGCGGATGAAAAGCTCTTCACCGGCAATCGCCAGATGCGCCCAAGTTTCTTCGTCGCTGACCTGTTTTTCTGAAAGCAATTCGAATTGTTTGGGGTTGGCTTTGATGAGCAGCAAGATGCCGCGTTCATCCAGAGCGAGAATGCGGTCGCGTTGAGCGACAAGGCTTGCGTATTTGCCAAAGGGCTGCGAAGTCCAGGTGCGTTCGCCGGTTTGCAGGTTAATGCACGTGAAGCGTTGATTGCCCAAGTGCAAGTAAGCGTATCCGTCAATCACCACTGGCGTGGACATGTAACCTTGGGCGTTGTTTTCCCACGCCTGATTCACGGTGAACCCCGTTGCGCCTTTGTTAATGCGATAAAGCCAGGATTTGTTTTGATAGCTGCTGGTGAAGATTGCGTCGCCAAACACGACGGGAGTCAGAATGTTCATGCCGCGAAATGACGGCACAGTGTGAATCCACAATTGCTTGCCTGTTTCAGGGTCAACTCCAGCCAATTGTTCGCGGGTTTGTACGATGAGTTGTTTCTGACCGGCCACTGTAGCCATGACAGGGGAGGAGAACGCGCCATTGGTCATAATGCTGGCTTGTTCGTTATTCAACGCTCTCCACAACACTTTTCCATTGCGCTTATCCAGTTTCACGACGGCGTTGCCCGCTTGAATGTAAATAAAGTTGCCGTCGAGCAACGGAGAGCAAACCAGTCCGAATTCGGGCGGAGCAGTGCTGAATTCTTTGGTGAAATCTACGCGCCAGTTTTCTTTTCCGCTTTTGGCATCGAGACTGACCAGCACATCGCGCATTCCCGCCACATACAAACTCTTTCCATCGTATGCGGGTGTGGCGCGAATCCAGTCGCCATTGCGTTTGGCAAAAAAGGGAACGCTAATCGCGCCCGGCCATTCGACCTTCCACAGTTCTTTTCCGGTGGCGCGTGACAATGCTCTGACAATTTCGGTGGATTTGTCTTTGGTTTCTGTTACGAAAACGGCTTCGTCAGAAACGATTGGCCCCGAATAACTCGGCGACAACGGCACGCGCCAGGTCTGCTCAAGATAATTGTCAGTCAGGCGATCCGGCCAGGCAGCACCATTGACTTGTCCATCACGATTGGGGCCGCGCCATTGGCTCCAATTCTCCTGCTTGCCTTCGAGATTGAAGGCCGCTGCTCCTTTACCTGCCAAATAGAGTGCAATGGCGAGAATTACCAGTCTTGTGATGCGGGTCATAAAATCTCCTGATGACGCTAAACGGGGCGTCGTTGGTAAAGCGATTCAAAACTGAACCACGCTGGCGGCAAGCCTATCAATACTCGGCAATACGATGCAGGTTCCAGCGCTATCATCGGTGTTATTTGAGCCGAAGCTTTGTGGGCCTGCCGCCAGCGATTGGTTATCGTGGAAAGTTATTTGGGCAGGATGACGCTATCAATCACGTGAATCACCCCGTTCGACGCCGTGATATCCGCCTTGATCACGTTCGCGTTGTCCACCATCACCTTGCCGTCTTTAGCGTTGATCTTGACCGCAGAGCCTTGCACGGTTTTGGCTGAATTCAGCTTGACCACATCCTTGGCCATCACATTGCCTGACACAACGTGGTAAAGCAGGATTTTCGTCAGCTTCTCTTTGTCCTTGAGCAGAGCTTCCACCGTGCCCGCAGGCAGCTTAGCGAATGCTTCATCCGTCGGAGCAAAGACCGTGAACGGGCCTTTGCCCTTCAAGGTCTCGACCAAGCCAGCCGCTTGGAGCGCCGCCGCCAACGTCTTGAAATTGCCCGCCGCGACAGCCGTATCAACAATATCTTTTTGATCGTTCTTGTTGGCTCCGACCGGCGTAACCGTCGCTCCTAACGCCACAACTGCCGCCAAAGCGAAACTCGCCAAAAAGGATTTAAAACTCATTTCAATTGTTCTCCTGGTTGTTTGTGTTTTGTTCGGAATTGCATCTGCGGGCGATGACTTCCTGCCGCTGAATATCAACTCCCTCCTTCAACGAGCCACACCTTACCCCTGCGAAACCTATTTGTCAAGTAAATGTCTAGGATAAAATTTGGATTTTGGCTTTAATTTACTCGACAATAACTTGACATTGATATGTTATAGGGTAGTCTTGCCTGGACAAAAGCTGAATGTAGTAAAGGAGTTTTGAGATGAAATTATGCGCTGTAATTCTTTTAGTTCTTGTTGGAACCACTGTTTGGGCGAGAACTTCAGATCGGCGTCCGTTAGAAGTGGTGGCTACCGTAGACCTCTCTCGTTACGCTGGCACTTGGTACGAGATCGCGCGTTTCCCAAACCGCTTCCAGCAAAAATGCCTCGGTGACGTCACGGCGAGCTATTCGTTGCTGCCTGATAATGAGATGAAAGTGGTCAATGCCTGCCGAATGAAAAATGGACAGATCACCAAGGCGGAAGGAAGGGCGCGTCGGGCTGATGACAAGGGGGCGAATTCCAAGTTGAAGGTCAGATTTGCTCCGTCTTTTCTGTCGTGGCTGCCTGTTGTGTGGGGCGATTATTGGATCATTGATCTCGCGGATGATTTCAGTTACGCCGTTGTCGGATCGCCGGATCGAAAGTACCTTTGGGTGTTGTCGCGCACACCACAATTGCAAAACGCAACTTATGAAGAAATCACCCGCCGCGTTGCGGCTCAGGGATTCGAAGCGTCGCGGCTGGTCAAAACATCGCAAACAAATTGAGGTAGCCGCGCAATGCAGGTGAACAACAAGAAAACCTTACTTTATCCCATCCGCGCTGTGGCCAAACAAACTGGCATCAGTATTGATACCTTGCGCGCGTGGGAGAAACGCTATCAAGTCGTCGTTCCACAGCGCGATGAACGCGGGCGGCTTTACACAGAAGCAGACATGCGGCGGCTGCGTTTGTTGAACGCTGCCGTCGAGAAAGGCCATGCGATTGGCCGATTGGCGGCCTTGAGCAATGAAGACCTCGAAGCGCTGGTGCTTGAAACTCCGCTAATCGCCGAAGTCCCGGCAGCGAAAGAAACCGAAATCATCAAGCGCCAAAATACTGCCGCCGCGTCCGACAGCGTATCCATACTGGGTTCGGTGATTGATGCCGTCGGACGATTGGATTACGCCGAAGCTGAGCGTGAATTGTCCTTGCTGGCCGCTGTTTTGCCGCCGCGCGAATTGGTTCATAACGTCGCATTGCCGTTGATGCGGCAAGTCGGAGAGGCCTGGCACACAGGCAAGTTGGGCATCGCGCAAGAACACATGGCGACGTCGTTGCTGCGCAATTTGTTAGGCGGATTAATCCCCTTGCATCGCCGTGCCGCTCCCAAAGGGAAGTTGCTGTTTGCCACGCCCAGTGGTGAACATCACGAATTCGGTATTTTGGTTTCAGCCATGCTCGCCGCAGGCGGAGGCATGGGCATCGTTTATCTGGGCACGAATTTGCCCGGTGAAGAAATCGTTGCCGCAGCACAAAAGACTGCGCCGCTTGCAGTAGTGCTCGGTTACGTCGGAGCCAACGGGGCGAAAGCTGGTTTGGCAGAAATTGAAGGCGTCGCCCATAAACTCCCCGCGCAAATCGAACTGTGGATTGGCGGCACACGCAACATTCCGATCATCGAAGAGTTGCGGAAAACACGCGCCTTGCTGATCGAAGACTTTCTCTTGTTCGAACAGCATCTGATGCGCCTCGGCGCACGCTTTTAACCTGACGCGCTTTGGCGCACACGCAGAAAAAAATGAAACTTCAACATTTTC
>JAEUQP010000200.1 GCA_016789645.1 Acidobacteriota bacterium
GGTTCCGGCGCGCAATTCCCGGTTGCGCCGCGAACGTCCCAGCGTCGAAGTGCAGTTCAGCAACCTGACCAACGCGCCGAGCCGCGTGTTCAGCTTCACGCAAAACCTGACGCCCGGCACCGCCGATGTCGAAGCCGGAGCAAGATTCTTCCTGAAGCAAAACAACGATCTGTATCAATTGCGCGATGACGAAGTGGACGGATTGCGTGTAGCGCGCCGGTATCGAACCGATCACAACAGCGTGACGCATCTGACCTTGCAACAGGAAATCAACGGCATCGAGGTGTTTGAAGGCGGTTACAGCTTTCATTTCGACCGCTTTGGGTCACTGATTACAGCCAGCGGCGAATTGCTTCCCGCCGCAGCGCGTTCGGTCACGTTCGCTCGTCCGCGTTTGTCGGCCAACGCCGCGTTGCGTCGCGCGGCAGAGTTCGCCGACGTGGAATTGACCGGCGAAGCCAGCGTCAAAACCGTCGCCGCTGGGCGAGCCTTGAACCAAAAATTGTCATTGCCCGCGAAGTTCGGGCGCGACATCGAAGCGAAGTTGGTGTACTTCCCTGCCCTGAACGATCAATTGCGCTTGGCGTGGGAATTTGAATTGTGGCTGAACGAAACGCCGGACGTTTACCAAATGGTGGTGGACGCCAACAGCGGCGAATTGCTTTATCGCCGCAACCTGACGTCGTATTGTTTTGACGATCATGTTGGTAGTTCCGCCTTCAGGCGGCCTGCTTTCAATACAACCCCTTCGCCAACCACTCTGCCGCCTGAAGGCGGAACTACGAACGTCTTTTACCAGACCCAGCCGAATCCGCGCGGGTTGGTGTTTACCAAAGAAAGTCCGCGCCCGAATTTGCCGGTGGCCAGCAGCAATCCGCCGACGGTGCAGCGCGAAGAAGTGCCGTTTCGCCCAGCGCCCTTCAACGGCTCGACGATTTATCCGGCAAACGATCCGCGCAATGATTGGTGGAACGGACAATCGCCCACCACATTCACCGGCAACAACACCGACACGTACCTGGATCGTGACGCCAACAATTCGCCGGATGATTCGCCGCGATTGACCGTGCCGGACAGCAATTTTTCGTTCCCGCTCGACCTGACAGCAGCGCCCACCACGCCCGACAACCAGAAAGCTGCAATGGCCAATGTGTTTTACTGGGTCAACCGGTATCACGACATTTTGTATTTGTTCGGCTTCAACGAAGGCGCCGGAAATTTCCAAACCAGCAATTTCGGTGGCCAGGGATTCGGCAATGACGCCGTTCGCGCCGAAGTGCAGGATGGCAGTGGAACCAACAACGCCAATTTTTCGACGCCGCCGGATGGTTCGCCCGGACGCATGCAGATGTTTTTGTGGACGGGTACGCCGCAACGCGACGGCGATCTGGATCAGGGCATCATCATTCACGAATTGACACACGGCACCAGCATTCGTCTGGTTCGCAGCCTGACCGGGTTTCAGCAAATGGGCGAAGGCTGGTCGGATTATTTCGGCATCGTGTTGCTGGCGTCGGAATCGGACAATCTGGACGGCAATTACGCCGTCGGCCAATTTGCGACCGGCAATTTCACACGCGGCATTCGCCGGTATCCCTACAGCACGAACCCTTCGGCCTATCCGCTGAATTACGCTGACATCACCAACAGCGTTGCGCCGCACGGAGTCGGCGAAATCTGGTGCAATGTGTTGCTGGAAGCGCGCGCGCAGTTGATTCGCAAACTCGGTTACACCGAAGGCCAGCGTCAAAGCATTCAACTGGTCGTGGACGGCATGAAACTGTCGCCGCCGACACCTTCGTTTTTGGATTCGCGCAATTCGATTTTGCAAGCCGACCGCGTTAACAACGGCGGCGTCAATCAATGCGCGTTGTGGACGGCGTTTGCCAAACGCGGCATGGGCTTTTCATCCACAACGCTGGACGCGCGCGACACCGTACCGTCGCAAGCGTTCGACATGCCGCCGTTTTGCAGTGATCTGGGCATTGTGCAATTCGACCGGAAATCTTATTTGCTGGGCGAAACGATCCAGCTCGCGCTCGGCGACCGGAACGCGACGGGAACTCAAACGGTCAAAATTCGCAGTTCGGTCACCGGCGACGAAGAAACCGTGACAATGTCCGCCGACGCCCAATACCTGGGCGCGTTCAATTCCAACTTGCGCGTGGTGGCCGGAGCCGCCACACCGGGCGATGGCCAATTGCAAGCATCGCTTTCGGTGCGCGACAAAATCATTGTCACCTACAACGACGCCAATAACGGCAACGGCGCAACGGCGGAAATCACCGCGCAATCCGAAATCGCTGGTGAAAAAACTGTCTTCGATGATTCGGTGGAAACTGGCAATCTGGGCTGGAGCGTGTCCGGCGTTCCGGCCAGCACCTGGGCGATTGCGGAAACTGCGTCGGCGTCAGGATCGCGTTCGTGGACGGACAGCCCGAACGGCAGTTACGCCGCCGGAACCAATGCTTCGCTGGTGTCGCCGCTGCTGGATTTATCGCAAGCCGTGGGCGTGACACTGACCTTCGCGCATCGGTATTCGTTCACCAGCGGATCGGATTATGGCAACGTGGAATTTTCCCTGAACGATGGCGCAACGTGGAATCGCGTCACAGCCTTCACCGGAGCGTTGACGACCTTCAACCAGGTGGTGCTGAAACTGGATGCACTGGCCGGACAATCGCGCGTGCGAATTCGGTTTCGCACTGCCGCGACTTCCATCGCCGACGGTTGGACGATTGACGACATTCGCGTCATCGCGCGTTCGTCCGATCCGGCGTTCATTCCTCCGCCGAGTACTCTGGCTCCGGTCATCACGAGCCTGACTCCGGCTTTTGGAGTTCCGGCGGGCAACACCACGGTGACAATCAACGGCCTGAACTTCACCGAATCCGGCAACGTCAAAGTGTTTTTCAACGGCGTTGCCGCATCGAATGTTCGCGCGCTGGGCAGCACTTCGATTGCCGTCAACACTCCGGCGCAACCTGCGGGCAAAGCCGCCGTTCGCGTGGAAACGCGTTACGGCGCAGTGACCCTGTCGAATGCCTTTACCTATTACACCAACGGCACGACCACCGGAGCTCCCGACGTGATGGGCATTTCGCCCAATTCCGGTTCGACGCGCGGCGGAACCGTCGTGACGATCAGCGGATCGAACTTTTCGCCGGAAACCACCGTGCTCTTTGGCGCGCAAACCGCGACGCGAACCTTCATCAACGCAAACACCTTGCGCATCACGACACCATCCACCGGAACAACCGGCGCGGTGAACGTGACAGTGCGAAATTCAACGACGGCGGAAAAAACAGTCTCTGGCGGATTCACGTATTCGGCCCCAACGCCGCCGACTGTTGCCGTGATTGCGCCAACCGGCGGCGAAAAAATCTTCACCGGATCGGTCGTGCCTTTGCGCTGGCAATCGTCTGACAATCGTCGCGTCGTGCGGCATCGCGTGGCGTTGTATCGCAGCACCGCGACTACGCCGCAGTTGATTGCCAACATTGCCGACTTGGGCGGCGAATCGTTGTCGTTTAATTGGACGGTTCCGAACAACGCTGCCACGACAGTCGGACGATTGCGCGTGGTGGCCGTGGACGACGAAGGCGCAGAAACCGAAGCCTTTTCCACCAGCGATTTCGTCATCGAATCGCGCTGGCAATCGCAAACGGCTCTGCCCTTAGGACTGAATCGGTTGGCCGCCGCCAGCGACAGCAAATACGTGTATCAAATCGGCGGACGCACCACGACCAGCAATGCCAACTCCATTACCACGGTGCAGCGCCTTGATCCAACAGCGGCAACTCCGGCGTGGGAAGCGCTGACTCCGTTGCCGACGCCGCTCAATTCCGGCAAAGCCGTGGCCATCAACGGCAAAATCTACATGCCGGGCGGCATCACCCAGGTTTCCGAAGCGGATCGCAGCCATCACGTGTACGACATTGCCGGAAACAGTTGGGCGAAACTGGCCGAACCGCCGGTTGGAGTGCATGCCTACGCCGTCGCTCCGGATCCGGCGAACAACCGATACTTCATGACCGGCGGCAGCGATGTGGTGGTTTCCGGGTTGAACAACGCCCAGATGTACAACATTCAAAGTAATTCGTGGACGGCTTTGCCAGCGATGCGCGCGGCGCGATTCGCCCACGAATCGGTTTTTGTCGCTGGCAAACTGTATGTCACCGGCGGGCGTGGCCCATCGGGCATGCTGCTCAGCGGCGAAGTTTTCGACCTGACCACACAACAGTGGTCGCCCATTGCCAATGCTCCGCGCGAACGCTGGTACGCCAACAACGCGCTGGCGCAGGATTCGACCGGACGGCTGTACTGGCTGATCATCGGCGGCGAAGACACCAACAGCGTTCCGATCAATGCGGTGGATGTTTACGATTTTGCCGCGGATCGCTGGTTGTCACTGGATGGTTCGTACAATTTGCCCACCGCGCGCGCGCGCCAGGGCAGCGCCGTGTTGGGCGGATTTGTGTACACGTTTGGCGGAAACACGGGAACCGGAACGCCGACCGTTGCCACCAACGAACGATTCCTGGTGAACGGGTTGACGATTGTTTCGCCGAATCAACCGCCGTTGATGGTTGTGCCTGCCACGCAGCAAATCGCTTTGCCCGGACGTGAACTGAACTTCGTGGTTTCGGCGCAGGATTTGGGATCGAGTGTGCCGGTGACGATCACGCCATCGGGATTGCCGGAGGGCGCGACGTTCAACACCACGAACGACACCAACAACAGCGCGCGCGGCACATTTCGCTGGACGCCGACCGCCAGTGATGTTGGCCGCAACCTGACCGTCAACTTTACGGCTTCGGACGGCACGCTCAGCGATCTC
>JAEUQP010000221.1 GCA_016789645.1 Acidobacteriota bacterium
GAAGGCGTGGTGCTGCATCCGTCGTATTACAGCAAGAATTTTTTCGACACGAACATCAGCGATCAATGGCGCGTGCGTCCCGGCATGAGTTTGTACGGCAGTTTGAGTTTCGAGGTCGCCACGCCGCGCGTCGAAAAATACGACCGTCAATCCACCGTGTCGCTGGATCATCTGAACCCCGCGAATGACAAACCGGGCGCGCTGATTTTCGCCGGACGCGATGGCATCGGACGTGGATTGCAACCGGTGACGGTTCGCGTTGAACCTTATGTCAGCATGACGGTCAATCCCTGGAACGACCGCCGCACGGTGGTTCGTACCAGTTACAGTTTGAGTTACGAAGATTACCCGCTGTACGGGCGGCATTTCGGCACGCAAGGATTCAATGCCACGCCGGTGTTTGTTTCGCCGAACGACCAATTGCAACCTGCGTTTTGGTTGCGCGATGGCATGCCGACGAATTTTCCTCACCCGCCTGCGCTCGACCCAACCGCCGTCAACGGCATCGAACCGGATTACATTGACCGGTCGGGAATTCTGCCGACCAATCAGCAATGGTCGTTCAGTTTGCAACGCGAATTGCCCCAAGCGTTGACGATGAACATGGTTTATTCCGGCTGGCGCAGCACACATCAACTGGTGGACGGATTTGCGCGGTTGAATATGGTTCCGATAGAAAATCTGGTTTACCGCGACCAGCTTTACAACGAAGTGTTTCGCAATTCGTTGCGCCCCTTTCCGCAATATCGCAGCTTTGATATGGGCGGGTTGTATCCAATGGGCGATGCCAAAGGACATTCCATGTCGGCAACCGTGGACAAACGATTGTCTGGCGGATTGTTTGGCCGCTTCAGTTATCGGCTGGCAAAACTGCTGGACAATTATTCGTCGGGAATGCCGCAAGACCCTGACAACCGCCGCTTGGAATGGGCGCTTTCGACTTCGGACATTACGCATTCAATTTCGGCCAGCTACACGTATGAATTGCCGTTTGGCAAAGGCAAAAAGTTTTTCGCCGACAACGAATTTGTCACGCACACGCTGGGCGGTTGGAATCTGAGCGGGCTCAGCAGTTGGCGCGGAGGCCAGCCGCTGAATTTGCGTCCGTTGTTCAATCGCACAGGAGGAGTCGTTGGTAATTTGCGCGTCAACCTCGTTCCCGGCGTTGATCCGCAAGTAGACAAGCCGTCGCCTGAACAATGGTTCAATCCGGCGGCGTTTGCGCAACCGGACGATTTCACGCTCGGCAATGGGCCGCGCACGCATCCGCAATTGCGCGATCCCGGCGCGCACGTACACCATTTGTCGCTGACCAAACGCATCGAACTGACTTCTGAAACGTCGCTGGAATTCGTCAGCGAATCCTTCAACTTTCTGAATCACGCCAATATGAACGACCCGGATACACGCATCGGTCCGGAATCCAGTCCAAACCTGAACGCCGGAAAAATCATTGGCTCTTCTGGCGGGCGCGTGATGCAATTCGGATTGAGGATTCTGTTTTGATCGAAGAAATTCCAAGCTCCAAAACATTCACCGCAGAGACGCAGAGAACGCTGAGGAATCGCAGAGGTGCATCGCAACTTTCTCTGCGAAATCTTCGTGTTCTCTGTGCCTCAGCGGTGAAAGATATATTCAAATTTGTTGCCTTGTTGTTGTTGCTGGCAACGCCTGCGTTCGCGCAAAAAGAAGGAACAGAAACCGCGCCCAAAGGCTTGTTGAAGATTCCCGTTTGGGTAGAAGAAGACGCGGATAAATTTTGGCTGGACGGCAATCGCCAGGCCTTCAAAGTCTTTGTCGAAGAAAAAGAATCGCCGCTGAAAAGTTTTCAGACGCCGCGCAGTTCGACCATTTTGTTGATCGTGTTCGATACCGTCGCCGATTTGGCGCGCGTGGATCAGGCGCGTTTGGCGCTCAACGAAACCATCAAAACGCTCGGCCAAAATTACTGGATCGGGTTGTTGAAAGCGCAGAATGGGTTATCGGAGCTGCAAGAGCCCACGGCGGATCGCGCTGTGCTGGCCCAAAAGATTCAGGCGATTCAGGTCAATGGCAAAGCCGGGTTATTGGACACGTTGGAACCGGTTTCCAAACTCGCCGCCGGAATGATGCAAAAAGCCAACGTGCGCGTGGTCGTGCTGTATGTCACTGATAGCGGCATTGGCAATTATCGTGCTGATTACCTGAACCCCGTGGTCAATTCCAGCGATTCGGGCGATCTGAGCCGCCGCTTTTCCGATCGCGCCGTGCAGGAACAAATGAGCCGTCAGGTTGACGCGCTCAGCCAATTCACCGTCCCGATTTTCGTTCTGCATCTGAATTATCGAACCGATTCGATGAATCTGGCTTATCAGAGCGGGCTGGAACGAATCGCGACGGCTTCCGGCGGATTGGCCTTGTTCAGCCGCACCAGCGACGACACGAATTCGTTATTGAAAACCTTGTTGAAGCGGATTCAATCGTCCTATTTTCTGGGTGTGGAAACGCCTGCTTCTGACAAGAAACGTCGCGCCGTCAAACTTCGCGTCGAAGCCAAAAAAGCCGACGGTCAGACGCCCGGCAAAATTACCCATCGTGAGCAGGTCAGCTTGCCGAGGAAATAGCGGGAGCGTCAAAGCAGACCAGAAACTCCCGATTGCCATCCGCACCCAAAATCGGCGAATCCATTACGCCGCGCGAATGCAATCCAATTGAATCCGCAAACGCCACAATCTCCTGCACCACGCGTTGCTGCGCAACTTCATCGCGGACAATGCCGCCTTTGCCGACTTCGTCGCGTCCGACTTCAAACTGCGGCTTGATCAGCGTGATGACCAATCCTGTCGGCTGCAGGAGTGGCGGCACCACCGGCAAAATCTTGGTCAGCGAAATGAACGAGACATCGCCCACCACCAGATCAAACGTTTCGGCGAAATCATCGGGTTGCAAATATCGCGCGTTGACCTGTTCACGGACTTCGACGCGCGCATCCTGCCGCAATTTCCAATCCAACTGCCCATGACCGACATCCACGGCCACAACACGCGCTGCGCCGCGTTGCAATAAACAATCGGTAAAGCCTCCGGTCGAAGCGCCAATGTCCAAACACACTTTGCCCGCGACCTCCACGCCAAAAGCGTCCAGCGCAGCGGCGAGTTTCAATCCGCCGCGACTGACAAACGGCATCGGTTCTTTCACGGTCAACGGAGCTTCGACCGCAATCAACTGTCCGGCTTTTTCCAGCCGCTGTTCATTGCTGAATACCTGCCCGGCCAGAATCAACGCCTGCGCTTTGGAGCGCGTGTCGGCCAATCCGCGTTCGACCAGCAATTTGTCCAATCTCTCTTTTGATTTCGATTTCATCAGTGATTTACAGCTTTATCCGAACGGGAAACCAACTACGAATGAACACGAATGCTCACGAATCAGTACAACGGAGCCTGGTTATGGTTGAATGACCATTCGTGTTCATTCGTGTTCATTCGTAGTTTGCCTCTTCTTCGATTTTCTGGCGATTGTCGAAACTGTATGCGAAGCTTGCAGAGTTATGAACGACTCCCGACTGGTAATTCATCATTCCATACAGCAAACCCACCGCGATTCGTTTGCCGAAGACGTGCGCGCCGGGTTGACTTCTCAGCCGAAAACACTGCCGCCGAAATATTTTTACGACGCGCTCGGTTCGCAATTGTTCGAGGCGATTTGTTTGCTGCCGGAATACTACCCTACGCGCGCCGAAGCCGAAATTTTCCATCGCCATGCGGCGGACATTGTTTCGCAACTGCCCGCGCCCACCGGCATCGTTGAACTCGGCAGCGGCAGTTCGATCAAAACGCGTTTGCTGATCGAAGCGATTCTGGCTCGACAG
>JAEUQP010000240.1 GCA_016789645.1 Acidobacteriota bacterium
CATTTACGCTAGCTTCAAGCTTTCGGGTGAGCCTTGTCGTACACTTCCATCAACTTGTCAGTCGAAACGTGCGTGTACTTTTGAGTGGTAGAAAGTCGCGCGTGTCCCAGCATTTCCTGAATCGCTCGCAAATCGGCTCCGGCGTCCAGCAAATGCGTGGCGAACGAATGCCGTAAACTGTGCGGGCTGATGTGATGCACGTCGGCACACATCTTGACGTATTTATCCACCATCCTCCCCACCGAACGCGGATTGATTCGCGTCCCCTGATAGTTAAAAAACAGCGCCGCCGGATCGCGTTTGTCTTCGTCGGCTTCGATCAGCAATTCGCCGCGCACGGTCAGATATTCCTGTAAAGCTCTTAGCGCGTGTTGGCCAAAGGGCACAATGCGTTCTTTTCGCCCTTTGCCTTTGACGCGAACCGTTTGATTGGTGAAATCAATGTCGGTGATGTTCAGCCCCACCAGTTCCGATACGCGCAATCCGCTGGCGTAAAGCAGTTCCAACATGGCACGGTCGCGTTTGCCAAGCAGCGTTTCGAGGTCCGGCGTTTCAATGAACCTGACCATCTGTTCAATGGTCAGGTGATTGGGCAGCGTGCGTTCGACGCGTGGAGTGGCAACCAGTTTGGCCGGGTTCATTTCCATCACACCTTCGCGGCACAGGAAACGAAAAAAGGTTCTCAGGCTGGCGACTTTGCGATGGATGGAGCTTTTCTTTTTCTTCAGGTCGTACAGTTTGGCCATGTATTCGCGGACAGTCAGATGATCTATGTCGCGCACGTTGACCGCTCGCCGATGGCCTTTTTCGTCCGGCGGAGCGACGTAATCGTAAAACTGAATCAAATCGCTTTCGTAATTCCGCAACGTGTGCGGCGAAGCATTCCGCTCATATTTCAAATGCTTCATGAAATCGTCAATGTGGTTCTGCACGAATGATGTTCCTCAGCTTTCTTCGTTTTGCAGGTTCAACCGGACAGGCGCTTCAGGTTGTGGCGCAGGTTCTGACAAAGCAGCCTGCATTTCCGGGGCGACCGTCAACCAATCGCTTTTCCAAATCCAGATGCTGGTGATCAAAACGACGATGGTCGCCGCCGCACCGCCTTCGGGGCCGTAACTGCCGCCGGTCAACCACAACTCCGTGCCTTCGGTGGAAAGCAGCAACGGATGTTTCGGGATCAACAACCCGCTGACGGGAAATCCGAAAATGGCTCCCATCGTCCAATTCCAACCGACATGCAATGCAATCGGAAACCACAAACTGCGCGTTTTCAAATACGCCAGCGCCAGCCAGATGCCTGCCAGCACGGTGTTCACGGTGGAAAACAGCGTCCGGCTGGGATTTCCCCAATGTCCCAATCCGAAATAAACCGACAGAATCAGAATCGGCACGACCGGTGGCAAGCCGCGCAACAAGGTTTGAAAGGGGTAACCGCGAAAGACGAGTTCTTCGAACGCTCCAGCCAGAATCATCAAAATCAACGCCATCGCCAGATTTTGGCAAACCACAGACAGCGCCGATGGATTGATGCCGCCGTTGAACCAGAACGGATTCGCTTCGACGCGCGAACCACCAATGGTTTGCACGGCAAACACAGCAACGATCATCATGAACGCGATGGCAAAGCCATGTGTGATTTCTCGTCGCCAGTGGGAATGAAACGAAACGCCGAGCGAGCGAAAACTCAATCCATCCAGGAATTTCAAACTCACCCACGAAAGCAGCAACACCCAGGCGACCAGAATCAGGTAAACCAGAATAGTCGCCAGGCTGACATCAAAGACTGAACCGCCGGATTCCGCCGCAGACGATTTGAACAATGTCGCCATCATCCATTGAGGCAACGACAGCACAAACAGAAATGCCAGCGCGCGCCAACCGCATCGAAGCAATTTGGTTTGCGGGTTGATGAAAAAATTGAATGAGTTCATAACGATTTGGGAACGTTCTGTGGGAACGTTCTGGATGATAGGGCAGGCCGTCCGCAACCGTAAAGCCTTAAAGTGCGGAAGGAGCTCCAACTTGCCGATGTTTGGCGCGCAAAGGATTCCGGTTAGAATCTGCCTTCACAACAAAAAATGATTATGTCTACGCCGCAATCTGCCAACGACCTGCAACGCCTTCGGACTCGCCGCCGCATACGAATCTTCGTGTTGGCAGTGCTGACGGTCGTGTTGTTTGTCTTGTTGTTTGTGCAATCGGCGTTCGACACCTTGAAATGGCTTCGCCCGACCTCTGCCAGCGAAACGCTGATTTTGTATGCGCTTTCGACCGTCAATCTGCTGGCGTTTATCGTGCTGTTGATGGTGTTGGTTCGCAACATCATCAAACTGCGCCGCGAACGTTCCGATTCGAAACTCGGTTCGAAGTTCAAAACCCGACTGGTCAAATATTCGATCGCGCTGTCATTGTTGCCGGTAATCTTTTTATTTTTCGCCACCAGCAGCCTGATCAATCGCAGCGTAGACAAATGGTTCAGCGAACCGGCGCGCGAAATGGTGGTCAATGCCCGACAGATTCAACGCGTATACGTTCAATCGGAGATGGACAATCTGGCGCAAGCTGCTTCGACAATTGCCCGGTTGGCGGCACGGACGGATGCCGAAGGTCTCAACAGCACGCTGGCGCATGAACTGAAAACTCATGAGTTATTTTTGGCGCAGGTGTTTGGCAGTGATGAGGCGTTGATTGCAGAACAAGCGGGGCTGAAGCTCGAATCGCTCGGAGATCAATTCCAGGATTTTTGGGAACGCGCGCGTTTGGCGGCTCGGCGAGGCAGACCCTTCGACGGAATGGTTTGCGATGCCAATCGCAATGTGTACTTGTTGGCTTCTTCGCCGATTCCGGATTCCAACGGGCAGACGCTCGTCATTGCCAGTCAGGTTTCGACGGAAATTACCGAACGCATCAATCGAATTGACGATCTGGAAGTGACCTACAGCGCGTTGAAGCGAGATCAGAATACGTTCAAAAACTCCGCGCTGTTGACGCTGGGATTGATTACGTTGCTGACGCTTTTCATCGCGTTCTGGCTGGCGTTGTATCTGGCGCGCACGATTGCCGATCCGGTGCAACAACTGGCCGAAGCGACCGAACACATCAAACAAGGAGATTTGAATTATCGCGCCCGCATCGTCGGCGACGATGAGTTGGCGGCGCTGGCGTTTTCGTTCAACGAGATGACCGCCGAGCTGTCTGAAAATCGCCGCCGGTTGGAACTTTCCGCCAATGAACTGCAACTCAGCAATTCGGCGTTGGAAGAAAGGCGCGCTTACATCGAAGCGGTTTTGCAAAGTCTGTCGGCGGGCATCATTTCGCTGGACGAAACCGGCAATGTCACCACGCTGAATGACGCCGCGAAAGAATTGTTGGGAATTGATGGCCAGCCAGTGACCGGCGTGGCGCTGGAGGCTCTGTTGCCCGAAGAGCAGCGCGAGGAATTCTGGCGAATGATTCGCCGTGCGGCACGATTACGCTCGATCACGCGCGAAGTCCATTTCACGCTGGCCAATCAGGCGAAACTCGATGCGGCGGTGACGGTCACGGCATTGCAGGCCCCGCCCGGCGAATCGCGCGGCGCGGTGATCGTTATTGAAGACATGACCGAATTGATCGAGGCGCAGCGGCGCGCCGCGTGGAGTGAAGTTGCGCGTCGAATGGCTCACGAAATCAAAAATCCGTTGACACCGATTCGCTTGTCCGCCGAACGGCTGGCCAAAAATTTGCTCGGCGAATCGAATGGAACGACCAGCAGACTGAATTCGCCAATTGGGTTGAACGACCGGCAAACCAAACTCATTCGGGAATGCACTTCGATGATTGGCGACGAAGTGGCGACATTGCAGCGAATGGTTGACGAGTTTTCCAATTTCGCACGGTTGCCGAGCGCCAAGCTGGAACTGGCTTCGTTGAACGAGGTTATCGCCAACGCGTTGAAGCTTTACGATGAACGGCTAGATCACATCAAATTGGAAACTTGCCTCGCGAACGAACTGCCGACCGTGATGCTGGATACTGAGCAGATCAAACGCGTTCTGGTGAATTTGATTGATAACGCCGCCGAAGCGTTGATGGGATTGAATCATCAAAACGGGGATCGTCGCATCACAGTCAGCACTCGCGAATTGCCGGAACGATTTGCTGTGGAATTGATTATTGCCGACACTGGGCCGGGAATTTCAGCGGCGGATCGCGAACGAATCTTCGATCCGTATTTTTCCACCCGCAAACGCGGCACAGGATTGGGGCTGGCGATTGTCAGCCGTATTGTCGCCGAACATCAGGGACGCATTCGTGTTCAGGAAAATCAGCCTCAAGGCGCGCGCTTCATCATTGAATTGCCCGCCGCGAAAGATGTTTGAATTTGAGGATGTCGCGAATTGACCGGTGTCAGGGGCTTGGTGTATTTTGCCTTCGTTCGCACCCGTAGCTCAGCTGGATAGAGCGTCAGCCTCCGGAGCTGAAGGTCTCGCGTTCGAATCGCGACGGGTGTATTGAATGACAGTTGAAAGAGCCTAACAGACGCTTTCACAACCAAAAGAAAAACGCGGCGCTTTGACAGTGAATGCCAAAAGCGCCGCGTTTTTCTTTTGATCTTCAGCCTTGTTACTTCTTCGGCGGAACGATGGAATCCTTGCAAGCTTTCGCCACACGGAATTTGACGACGGTTTTCGCCGGAATCTTGATTTCAGCGCCCGTCGCTGGGTTGCGGCCTTTGCGGGCTTTGCGATGAGCTTTGACGAGTTTGCCAATGCCCGGCAGAGTGAACGCACCAGCTTTTTTGGTTTGCGCCACAGCCACTGCGGCGATTTCGTCCAGCACTTCATTCGCGGCTTTCTTCGACATACCGAATTTGTCCGCGATGTGAGCCGCCAACTGGCTCTTGGTCATCAATTTTGCTGCTGCCATAGAATTTTCTCCTTATGTAATTGTAGTTTTGTTTAAGCCTGGCCTGTCGTTCTATTCTGAATCGTGGAAATCGAATCTCAAGCCGGACGATGGTAGATAATGCCGAAGCGGTTAAAAACAAACCTCGGGCAACCACGAAAGACTGTTTGTCAAACGACAATGGTGACATTGCAGAATGCAACTCAACCAATCAGAAAATCTGATTCAGATTTTTTTTCTTTCGTGAATGCAAAACGGATACTAAGTTGTAATCACATTATGTTGTGCCAAAACGGGCGGCAGTATACCGGAGCTTGTATGGTGGCGCAAGACAAAATTGCTTGAAAAAGCGGTAAAAGGCCTGTTTTTTCAGGCATGAAATCGCGTAGCGTGGCTGACAAGCCTGTCAACATTGCTATTTTGCGTCTCTTGTGGTGCAGAGAGGCCTCTTTGAGTCGCTGAAAGTCATGAAATCGTTGTTTAGATTTGAAGCATTGCCAAATCGCGCGGAGATAGTTTAGATTCTCCGCGCTTGTGGCGAGCATCTGGCCAAGTTGTCATCGTCACGCATCAAACAATTCTCAATTCCTGAGAAGCACTACTCAATCACGCGCAGAAATTGATTTCTGTCAGCAAAAATTCTTACGCGGAGGATCATAACCGTGCCATTAGCTGCTTGCCCCGAATGCCAAACTGAAATTCATGTGGATGAAGACGTAGATAAAGGCGAGATCGTCAATTGTGAAGAATGCGATATTAAGCTCGAAGTTGTTGGACTTGATCCGATTGAGCTTGATTTAGCACCGGAAGACGATGAAGAAGATTATTACGATGACGATGATGATTATTGAAACTGTTGCTTTCAGAATCTGACATCACTGTCATTTTTCAGGCGCGACGTAACTTGTTCGGCTGATCCGCAATTGAACGCCTTGACGTGAAGTTTTGACGCGCAAGTCGTGAAATTTTCCATCCCGGCCTTCAGGATAGAAGGCCAGTGCGTAGCTGGCTCGGATTTCTTCAGCTAATGATTTAAAGATCGGTGTGAAATCGCTAGTGTCGGCTGAAAAATCGCGCCCTCCAGTTGCGGCCACGATGCGCGAAGCATCAAGCGGCGTGATCACTCGTTGCGTGGATTGCGTGGGAGACAAAATGTAAGAAGGCAGGGTTACCGAATACACTGTGACGCCCGCCGCCATCGCTCTGCGGATCAATTCAGTGCGATCAATCAAGCTGGCTGAATCGAATCCATCGCTGATTACGATCACCACCCGTCGGACCGGACGATTTTTCCGCGAACGTGGTGCTTTTCGATTCAACATCGTCACCGCTCGATCAATCGCGTCATAAATCCTGGTTGACCCTTCGAAGCGTTCCGTTTTGGCCAGAGCTTTTTCCAGTTTGGCGGGGTTGTCAGTGAAATCCTGAAGGATTTTCACATTGTAGTTGAATGCCAGCGCGGCAAAGACCGAATCGCCCTGCATCAATTCCGTGAATTTCAGCGCGGCTTCCCGCAGAGTTTTTGTTTCTTCCTGTTTGAGACTGCCGGAGAGGTCCAGCGCGAATACCACCGCCAACGGCCTGGACATCGCGACTTCATCGTTGACAGCGAAAAAATCCAGCTTCCTCAATTTTCCGTCTTCAAATACTTGAAATTCGTCAGCCGACAAGTCGCGAACGTAATTTCCGTTCTTGTCCGTGACGGTGACATCAATGGTGACCAGATCAGTATCAATGCGAATGGTAGGAACAGGTCTTGGATCGGTTTTTTCGCGTTGTTGTGCCCACAGAATGGATCCGAACGCCAACACGGCAACCGGCAGAAGTGGCAGGATTGAACGTAATTTCATCATAGCTTGCTATACTTCGATTCTGTTCGGGTCACGTTGAATTCTATATCGCGTCAATCATTTTTATCACGGAGAACTTTATGAAGCTTGCAATTCGATACGTGCTGATGGGAACGCTGGTTCTTCTGTTTTCGCTATCCACTGTGGCCTTGGCTCAAACCGGAATCGTCAAAGGCAAGGTCAAGGAAATGGACGGCAAATCCCTGGAAGGGGTTTTGATCACGGCGACCAACGCAAAAAACAAAACCGAAAAACACGAAACAACCAGTGATGCCAAAGGCGATTTTGAATTCACCCGTTTGCCCGCCGGAGATTATTCGTTTTCTTTTGAAAAGAAAGGATACAAAACGTTCCTTTCGCGAAATCTGACCGTTCTGGGCGGAGAAACTCTGAAGCTGAAAAGCGTGATTGAGTTGAAGCGTGACGAAGCTCCGTATTCGGTGATTCGTGGAGCCGTGTTTTACGGCCAGGGATTTTCGCTTCCGAACGCCTCGGTGAAAATCGAGCGGATTGACGGCAAAAAATTCAAAGAAGAAAAGCTTTCCGGCGAAGGCGGTCAGTTCGCGTTTCGCTTGAAAGCGGAAAAAGCAAAATACCGAGTGACGGCGGTCGCCAATGGATTTCAACCTGCGACGACGGAAATCGAAATCGAAGGCGACGAAATCAGAAATATCGCGTTGACGTTGCAGCGCGAACAATAAGACTTTGACGCCGGGAAATCCTTCATTCAATCGTGGCGAGGTCTTGGGGCATGGTTTGAAGTTGGATGACACGATCAGTTCGTAACTTCCGCCAATGCCGCCAGCAGACAATCAACAAAGCCGTGACTGGAACGCTCAAAAAAACGCCGGTTACCCCGCCAAGTTCGGCGCCGCTAATGACAGCCAGAATCACCGCCACAGGATGAATTTCGACGCCTGCTCCAATCAAGCGCGGATAAATCACGTAATCGTGAATGAAGCGGAACAGAATCAAAAAGCCCGCTACGGCCAAAGCGCTTTCCGTCGAATGAAAACTGGCCACCAGCGTTGCGGCAATCCCCAGCGTCAATGGCCCAACGACCGGCACGAATTCCAACACCGCCGCCGTAACAGCCAACACCAACGAATAAGAAATTCCCAGTAACCATAATCCCCCGCCTTCGATCACGCCCACCACCGCACAGGCCATCAATTGAGCGCGAATGTATGCCGCCAGGGTTTCGCTTACTTCACGCAAAAAAAGCGTCAGCCGATGCCGCATGTCCGATTCCGGCAACGACGCCAAAAAGCGGTTGCTAGCGGCTTTGGCGTCTTTCAAAAAGAAAAATCCGATGACCGGGATCAGAATCAACCAGGGTAAAAACAGCGTCAGGCGAACCGTTCTGCCAACGATGGCCTTCAACCATTCAATCGCGGCTTGTCGGGTTGACGCCGTCCAATCCAGCAAATACTGTCGCCAGCCTTGCGGCAAACGATATCGGTTCGGCAGTTTTTCCAGCGATTTGACGTATTGATCCAGTTGTTGAGCATACACAGGGACATTGTCGGAAAATGCCGCAATTTGCTCTGACAATCGCGGCGCGATTTTGTCAGCCGCCAGAATAATCCCGCCAATCAGTACCAGATAGACAATCGAAATCGCCAGCCATCGGGGAAGTTTGCGTCCTGAATTGCTGAAGCGTAGTGGCCGTTCGACGAAATCCACCAACGGCGCAATCAGGTAACAGAAAATCACTGTGAAGGCGAGCAGCAACAGAACCATCCGCAGCGCGTACAACAACCAAGCCGCGAGGATCGAAATCGCGACGAATGAAACAACCGTCAGTACGATGCGGCGCACTCGTGTCAAATCCGGTGGTGGTGAATTGGGATGATCCGGCATATGCACGGCGATTATACAAACTCGGTTTGGGTTTTGAAGGCGGCTATTGCCATCGCCGATTTGATGGGCGAAGATTTCTTCTACTTCAGCATTTCCCGTGAAAGAGAAGTTGAGCAAGTGAAACCGAAAATTTTAGTCACGAATGACGATGGTTATTTTTCAGAAGGCATCGCTGCGTTAGCCAACGCATTGGAAGAAATCGGCGAAGTGACCGTGGTCGCTCCGGCATCCGAACAGAGTGCGACGGCGCATTCCATCACGTTGACGCGGCCTTTGCGCGTGCGGCAACTTGAAGAACGAAGGTATTCCGTGGACGGAACGCCCACCGATTGCGTGTTGCTGGCGATTACCAAAATTCTGCCTGAACGCCCGGATATCGTGTTGTCTGGCATCAATCATGGAGCGAATCTAGGTGATGATGTGACGTATTCGGGAACGGTCGCTGGCGCGCTCGAAGCTTCGATTTTCAAATTGCCGGGCATCGCCGTCAGCCTGACCGCGCGCGAAGGCGATTTCAAACCTGCCGCAGGGTTTGCGGCCAAACTGGCTCAGCGTGTGCTGAAAGAAGGATTGCCCGCGGGGACGATTTTGAACGTCAATGTGCCTCCGGGGGAAATTCGCGGCGCGCGATTTACGCATCAGGGAACGGCTTCATCGGTGTCGAACATCATCGAAGGCATTGATCCGCGTGGCAAACAGTATTATTGGATCGGCGTGCAGAAAGTTTCGGTCAACGAAGATGCCTGCAATGATTTCGCCGCCATCAATGACGGACTGGTTTCGATCACGCCGCTTCGAACGGATTTGACCGATTATCGTCTGCTCGAAAAGCTGAAAGCCTGGGAAAACTTATAGCTGCATGGTCAATTCGAACCGAACTCAATTCGACACGCCAGCTTTTGCCCGCGAACGCGCCGACATGGTTGAGCGGTTGCGAAAGCGGTATCGCATCCGTGATGAGCGTGTGTTGGCGGCAATGGCGAAAATTCCTCGTCAGTTGTTTGTGCTCGAAGCCATGCGTGGGCATTCGTATGGCGATCACGCGTTGCCGATAGATTTCGGCCAGACGATTTCTCAGCCCTACATTGTCGCGCGCCAAACCGAATTGCTCGAAGTTACGAAACAGGATCGTGTACTGGAAATCGGCGCAGGATCGGGTTACCAAACCGCTGTGCTGGCCGAAGTCGCCGGACAGGTGTTTGCGCTGGAACGGTTGCCAGAGTTGGCGAAACGGGCGCAAGCGATGTTGCAGCAATTGGGGATCAACAATGCCACGATCCGATGTTTCGACGGGACATACGGCTGGAGCGAGTTTGCGCCTTACAAAGGAATTTTGGTGGCCGCCGCTTCGCCGGAAATTCCTAAACCGCTGGTGGAACAATTGGCCATTGGCGGTCATCTGGTGATTCCCATTGGTGATGAAAACGAACAGCGCCTGATCCGCGTGATTCGTACCGAAGACGGAACGAAGACCGAAGACCACGGCGCGTGCCAGTTCGTGAAATTGATTGGGAAATACGGTTGGGAAAGTTAGGCGTTGGGGAGCAGCCCAGATTCCTTGAGGCTATAAACCTGTCTTGTCTAAAAGCAAATTGATTGCCTGCCGTGGTTGCGTGTGGCAAACTCCGCTGGCCTTATGAAGAGGCCTGAAGCAGTAAGCAGCGCCATTCCTCAATAATCAAAAAAGCAAAACGAACCAAACTGAAGGTGACGAATCAAGCCTATGAACTTCGAGACTTTGTTCCGCACGAAATCCGTCGAGTTGATTCAGCGCGACGCAGCCGCCGGTTTTAGCGATAGCGAAGGGGGTGCCCACACGCTGAAAAAAGCGCTTGGGGTGTTGGACCTCACTTCTTTGGGAATTGCGGCAGTCATTGGAGCGGGCATTTTTTCAACCATCGGCAAAGCCGCCTACAACGGCGGGCCGGCAGTTTCCTTCCTCTTTGTTTTCACGGCAATCGCGTGCGCGTTCGCGGCGTTTTGTTACGCGGAGTTCGCCTCTATGATTCCCGTCGCGGGATCGGCTTACACTTACGCTTATGCGTCTTTTGGCGAGTTGATTGCGTGGATCATCGGCTGGGATTTGTTGATGGAGTACGCCATTGGCAACATCGCCGTGGCCATTTCATGGAGCGATTATTTCACGACCTTGCTGGCGGGCTACAGCATACACATCCCGGAATATCTGACCATGGATTTTCTATCGGCGTCGCGTGGCTTTGACACGGTGGACGCGCTGCTCAAATCGGGCCAGACGCTAGAGCAGATTGGCCAGGATGGCGGCCCGGTGCAGGCTTATCTGGCTTGGTCTCAAGCGCCGGTGGTCGGAGGGTTTCATCTGGTTTGCGATCTGCCCGCGCTGGCAATCGTGATCCTGATCACGGCGTTGGTCTTTGTGGGAATTCAAGAGTCAAAGCGCGCGTCTAATATCATGGTGGCAATCAAACTCAGCGTGATCTTTTTGGTCATTGTGCTTGGCGCTTTCTATGTTCAACCGGCTAACTGGAGTCCGTTTGCGCCTAATGGAGCGGCGGGCGTGTTGAAAGGCGTATCGGCAGTCTTTTTTGCTTACATCGGTTTCGATGCGATCTCGACCACGGCTGAAGAGTGCAAGAACCCGCAACGCGATTTGCCGCGCGGAATGCTGTACTCATTGGTCATTTGCACGATTCTCTATGTGCTGATTGCGTTGGCATTGACCGGGATGATCAGTTACAAAAAACTCGATACGGGCGATCCGTTGGCGTTTGTTTTTGGGCCGGAAGGTGTGAATCTGCCGTGGGTGGCGGGAATTGTTGCCATCAGTGCCGTTATTGCGATGGCAACCGTGCTGCTGGTTTTTCAACTTGGGCAGCCTCGCATCTGGATGGCAATGAGCCGCGACGGACTGTTGCCGAAAATCTTCGCCGCCATTCATCCGCGTTTCAAAACCCCATGGTTTTCGACCATCGTCACTGGCTTGTTGGTGGCGATTCCTTCGTTGTTCATGAACCTGACCGAAGTGACTGATCTGACCAGCATCGGCACTCTTTTCGCCTTCGTGTTGGTTTGTGGCGGCGTGTTGATCCTCGACAACTCCAAACAGAACATCGAGCGCAAATTCCGAACGCCGTACATTAATTCCAAGTACATCGTGCCTGGCCTTTTTATTCTGGTTTGGGTCATCTTTTTCATCTTCAAACGCGATCTGCTGCTGAGTTTTTTCAGCGGCAACGATCTTTCTGACCCGACGGTTCATGGCTGGGAGGTCGTCAAACACAGAATTCCAATGTATGGCTACATTGTCCTTTCGTTCATTTTGGCCATCGCCTGCTTCCTGCGCAATTTGTCGTTAATCCCGGTATTGGGCCTGCTGAGCTGCGGATATTTGATGACGGAACTCGGTTGGACTAACTGGAC
>JAEUQP010000362.1 GCA_016789645.1 Acidobacteriota bacterium
ATGTCGAACCCGACTTGATCGGTGGTGTTGACGCCCAGCGCGCCAACCGTAGTCATAACGCCGCCGTTGGGAGAATTGGGCGTGCCGCCGATTGAACCTTGCAGCGCCAATGTGTCCGTGCCGGAATCAATCACATACAACGTCGTTGTGGTCGCACCAGCCACACTGTTGGTGTATGCCGCGCCGACAATGTTCGGATTGGCATTGGCGTTTGGATCGCCTGCGGCATACGTCAGATTGGTATCGGTAGCGGCAACGGCTCCATTGTTTGGATTCAAGCGTAAATTCTGTTCGTTATCGCTGACCAGACGAATGCGATCGGGAACCGGATTGAAATCGAACCCGAAGGCATTTCCATTCAACGTTGGCGAAAACGTTCCGCTGACCGGAGTTGCCTGGGCCGTGGTGGTGT
Organism: Acidobacteriota bacterium; assembly: GCA_016789645.1. Classification (GTDB taxonomy): domain Bacteria; phylum Acidobacteriota; class Blastocatellia; order RBC074; family RBC074; genus RBC074. Next base: position 413 of record JAEUQP010000362.1, read on the forward strand.
TGATGGTGTATAGGCGGCTGGCGGTGGTCAGAGCGAACAGTTGTCCGGTCGCCGGTCGAAAATCAATGCCAACCACTGATTCGCCACCTTGCAAACCGGTAATCAGACGCGAAGCCACAACGCCCGGCGTTCCGCTGTTGAAGCTCAACAGTTGGTTGTTTGCGTTGACCGCAAAGATGGTTTCGGTGCGCGTCACGACGGCAATGTCTCGTACCACGTCAGGTCCGCCAATTGCCCCTATCAGCGTAGCCGCTCCGGTCGTCAGGTTGATGGAATACAACCCGGAAGTCGTCGCTCCTTGCGTCGTCAATGAAGCCAGCGCCATATCGCCCGGCGCGGAAATATCGAATCCGGCTTGGTCGGTTGCGTTCAAGCCCAATGCGCCGATGGTTGCCAATTGGCCAGTATTCGGCGAAGTTGGCGTTCCTCCCGCCGAACCTTGTCGAACCAGCACATCCAGATTGGAATCAATGCCAAAAAGCGTGGTCGTGGTCGTCGCATTGAAATTATTCGTGTAAGCAGCGGCCACCACATTGGGATTCGCATTCGCGTTCGGGTCGCCTGTTTGGAAAGTCAGGTTTGTGTCCGTGCCTGCAACGGCTCCGGTGTCTGGGTGGAGGCGCAGATTTTGGTCGGCGTCGCTGACCAGACGGATGCGATCAACAGTGGGATTGAAATCAATATCAAATGCCGTCCCCGACAACGCCGGATTGAATGCTGCGCTGCCAATTGCGGTTACTGCGCCCGTTGAAATGTTGATTGTATAAATCCGGCTGGCACTGCTGAGTGCATACAACTGCCCGGTGCGAGGTCGGAAATCAATGCTGACGATTGTTTCTCCCTGGGGCAATCCACTGATAGGAAGGGTGCGAATAATCGCGCTGGGCGTGATGACGTTAAAACTGATCAGGTTATTGCCGGCAGTCACGGCATACACCGTTCCTTCATAAGGTTGATCCGGCGTTTGAAAACTGTTTGCGCTGACAGCCGATGTCATCGGCGCAAACGATCCGATAGTAAACAGGATCATCAAGTTCAACACACTAGCGATCCCAAGCGCCGCGCCCATTCCGAGCGATAGTTTTTTGCTGATTCTCTTCCTCATAAGACAGATTTCCCCCGTCAAGAGCCGGAACGGCTCCAGATGTTGAATTGAGTTTTGTGAATATTCGTGAGTTAAGGAGTTAGCACAGTTGGGTTGGCGTCTGGGGTTGCCAAGTCGGTTGTGACTCCCTCTCTCTCCTGTTTGATCGTGTTTGTTGCAATCACCGTCATGCCTCTATTCGTATTCACAGTGCCAATCGGTTTTCCTTGTCCTAACTTTTTTTCATCGCTTCGAACGTCTTGGACAATCACTCACGCTTCACGCAACAATTCACGCAACTTCACCATGCCGGCGCGAATTCTGGTTTTAACCGTTCCGAGCGGCAAATTTAATGTGGTCGAAATTTGCTGGTGCGTCAGCCCGGAGAAAAACGCAATTTCAATCAATTGACGTTGATCGGCGTTGAGTTGAGCGAGAGCGGCTCGAACCAATTTTTGCTGTTCGCAAGCATAGGTCGAATGCTCAGGCGTTCCTGTCTCAGCCAGAAAAGGCATCACCTCTTCCAAAGGGATTTGTTCTTGGCGGTTCCATCGAGTTGCACGCAACCGGTCAATGGCGCGATTACGAGCAATGGTAATCAACCAGGAAGAAGGCCTGCCTCTTTCAGGATCAAAATTCCGAGCCTGTCTCCAGACTTGATGAAACGCGTCGAGCGTCACTTCCTCCGCAGCGCTGCGGTCATTCACCACACGCATGACCATGCCGAAGACCAGTCGGCTGGATTGATCGTAAAACTCTGCCAACGCTGACTGATCGCCATTGGACATTCGCCCGATTAATTCCGCCCAGACTTGATCCGGATAGCCAGCGTCTTTCTTTTCTTTTGTCCCAGCTACGCAGGATGACATCTTCATTGCCTCATTTTTACGAATGCTCAATGGCGTTCCATTTTTCGTCCTCAGGCTCAACGGCCTCAGCCTTCTCTTCGCAACCGGAATGCAGGATTTGCATCATCCATTGCCAGGCCTCATCGGAGTTTTGGAAACGAAGCCGCTCGCCTCCTTGAACATGCTCCACATCAAACACAACTGCCTGGAGTTGGTTTTCGCCGGAATACATCCAGCAACGAATCAGAAATGAACCATAAAGCTTCATGCATTTTCCTCAGCCAGCGTTTGGTGTTCGCTTGACGCCTGAAAATTACTCGGAATCGCTTCCATCGAAATTCCGCAACGGTTCCCAAGAGCACTTCCAAAATCCTTCCCACTACTTCCAGGAGTGCAACCTCTTTTCAGACTGGGATTTAACCGGGAAAGTTTTTTTGAATGGACGCCGAATAATTTTCGCGTGGCGTTGTTGGAAGTTGGATCGGCTTGCCGGTGCGTTCTTGGATTTTGATTTCTTTGGTTTGCACAGGCTATTCATCAGGCTCTGTAACCGACAGATTCACCAGTGAAGAGTTCCGCTTTGGAGCAGGCTTTTGTGTGTTTATGGCCTATGCAATGAATTTGGAGTGAATGAAAGGCAGGAAAAAGCTGGCTGTGAATTTCAGAAAAGACAGGCTGAAAAAAACTTGAGGGCGAGCCTTTTTCAAGGCTCGCCCTCAAAGTGCATTGATCGTTTTCGATCTACGCTAAGCAGCGATTAGCAGCTCGGCGGGAAGACCGGAACGACGTAGCCGTCGCTCGCGTTCAGCGTCAGGTGATGCAGGTTGTGACCACCGTTGAACGCGCCCGCGCTGGAAGCGGCGTTCGCGTTCAGGTTGATCGCCGAACCCAGGATGGCGATTGAGCCGGTCTGGTTGTAAATCTTGATCCAGCCAGTGCGACCGGCAGGAACGAAGGTTTCAAAACGCGGCGTGATACGCGGGAAGTTGTTGGTGACGCTGCTCATCAACTGGCATCCACCAGTGACGGAGAAGCTCAGCACGTTTTCGGC
>JAEUQP010000416.1 GCA_016789645.1 Acidobacteriota bacterium
GATCGAACGCGGCGTGCGGTTCGTGCAGGTGTTCCACGAAGCCTGGGATCATCACAGCGAAGTCGCCAAGGGAATCCGCAGTCAGATGCGAAACACCGATCAGGCAACCACCGCATTGATTCTGGATTTGAAACAGCGCGGGTTGCTGGACGACACGATCATCATCTGGGGTGGAGAATTTGGCCGTACTCCGATGGTCGAATCCGATCCCGACGCCAACCGCAGCAAGGGCCGTGACCACCACAACAAAGCTTTCACCATGTTTGTTGCGGGTGGAGGTTTCAAACGCGGTGTAACCATCGGCAAAACCGACGAATTTGGCTTTAACGTCGTCGAAGCCCCTGTGCAGGTTCACGACTTACACGCGACGCTGTTGCATCTGCTGGGTTTTGACCACACCAAGCTGACGTACCGATATTCGGGCCGCGATTTCCGATTGACCGACGTTCACGGCGTGGTGGTAGATAAGTTGTTGGCGTAGGCGTAAAATCTCGCTCGTCCAATCACTCAATGGAGGAGAGCCGACTATGGAAATTATCAATCCTCAGATAAAAGAGTTGGAGCAGAAATATCTGGAGTTGCAAAATGCCATGTCTCATATGCGCGGCGAACTGAATGAAGTCAAAAGAATTTCCGGTGACACGACACGTCAAACAATCTGGCAATTCGTCATCTTCACAATCACCATGGCGGCAATTTTGCTCGGTGGCATCAAATATCAAACCGATACGTTACGCAATGAGATGAATGCCCGCTTTGAAGCTGTGAATTCTCGCTTTGATGCGATGAATCAGCGATTTGATCAATCAGAGAAGAACATTACCGCTCGCTTCGAGGATTTGAAGCAAGAAGTTCGTGCTGGGCGAAAATGACGGACGATCTCATACGCCTATCAAAACTCATGGCTCATCGAGGCATCTGCTCTCGCCGCGAAGCAGATGCCTTCATCGAACAAGGTTTGGTGATGGTGGACGGCCAGATTGTCAGCCAACTCGGCACCAAAGTTTCTCCCAACGCCAAAATCCAACTCGCTCGCCAAGCCAGCCAGCAGCAAGAGAATCTGGCCACCATCATTCTGAACAAACCGATTGGTTACGTGTCGGCGCAAGCCGAAGACGGGTACGAACCCGCCATTGTTTTGCTGACGCGAGCCAATCAGTTTGGCGAATCGAAGTTGAAGTTGCGCCCGGAACATCTGAGAGGTTTGGCCGTCGCCGGACGGCTGGACATTGATTCGCAAGGATTGCTGCTGTTCACACAGGACGGGCGCATCGCCAAAAAGATCATTGGCGAACACGGCAAAGTCGAAAAAGAATACATCGTTCGCGTTGGAGGTCTGTTGCCGGATAGCCGATTGCAATTGTTGCGGCATGGACTGGAACTGGATGGCAAACCGCTGAAGCCTGCCAAAGTGGAATGGATCAATGACGACCAACTCCGGTTTGTGTTGACCGAAGGCAAGAAACGACAAATTCGCCGCATGTGCGAACTGGTCGGGTTGCGCGTGCTGGGCTTGAAGCGCGTCCGCATCGGCAAACTCAAGCTGGGAAATCTGCCCGAAGGCAAATGGCGATTCCTGGAATCGGGCGAAACGATTGATTGACGCGACTCAAAAAGCTCTTCCTGTCTTGACCTCCTTTTCAAACTCGCCGTCAACCAGAGACAGTGGATTTCCCCTCACACCTTTTTGCGCCTTGGCTCAATTTCCCCAACCTACTGCTATTCTCAATCCATAATTCGACAGAATTGCCTTGGAATCGGCCATTTATTGCTCTATCTGAATTGGCATACAAGTTGCCAATTCAGATAGCGAAGGCAAAAATTCAAAAAGAATTTTGATTGCTGGCGATGTTAGTGGCGCAGGACGTTGAAGCCTTGCAATGACCGAATCGGAAAACGCGATCAAGATTTACCTAGCGTTGATAGACCTGGGCCAGTCAACCAATCCCATGTAACAACGGGCAGCTTTTGCACTCTGATTTTTCCATCCGAAGTGGCAGCAGTGCTCTGCTTCGGAATCAAAGCGATGATTCAATCTCGAACCAAACGATCCGACAGCCGCCACAAAGCCCCGGTTCAACCGGGGGAAAAGTTTCTCTTAAAACGATTCAGAGTCAGTTCTTTGTTTGTATTGGTCATCGCTTTCTTCGTCTTTGGTTGGCATTTTTTACGCCCAATCCAGTTGGCAAAAGCAAGAGGGTTGCCTTGCCCGGTTCCAGCACAAACGTGTTTGCCTGCGTTACCGTCTCCCTATCCGCTCGCCACGCCATCGTGCCTTCCCTCGCCGGTTTTTCTTGGCGAAGTTCCCGTGCCTGCTCAACCTTCGGCCAGGAATAAGCAGTTTGGAGTGTTCCATTGGTCGGCGGCGGATTTTAACGCCTACAATACGAACAGACAGGTCAACGGCGTACAAACCGACCGGTTGAACTGGATGGCCGAACAAGTAGCCCAAATGGGCACCACCAGCATCAAGGTCTATCTGGGAACAGGAGATTATTACGATTTCAACAGTGATGGCCGATCCTTTCCGCAGCTTTTGCCTTATACCTTGAAACAACTGGTCACCACCTTGCAGGATGCGGAAACCGGCGCTCACCCTTACGACAAGCTGTTCAAAGATCCACGGTTTGAAACCTACTTTCTTTCAGTTTATTCCATTGGCGGCGCACAAAATAATTGGGTGGACGGATATGACTGCCAGGAATATCTGACCGAACGAGATGAAATCCGAGAATTGGGCGAATATCTGCTTGGCAACCCTGCTTATGAAGGAAAAACTTTCATCCTGACCAACTGGGAAGGAGATTGTGCATTTATTGAAACGCCGGGGCTTCGTCCGCGCTGGAATGATTTCAGAAATTATATTCAAGCCAAATCTGATGGCGTCAGGCTTGCGCGCGCTTCCGGATTGATCAACGGGGATTTTCAACCCGGCAAAGCTCGCCTGTATTCGGCCATGGAATACAAACTGACGTATGCAATCGTCCCCGGAGCGAGCAGTTACACACCTTACCGTAATGACGGAGCGCGAGTCAGATGCGGAACGCCGGGAAATGACAATTACAGATGTCTGGTAGACACCGTTGCTCCGTTCGTCAATGTTGATTATTACTCGTACTCGGCTTACGAAAGCACCAACATCCTTTACCCCACATTGGATTTCGCCTCTTGCGAGAATCCTGAATCCGATCTCAAGAAAGAGTTACGAGACAATCTCAGTTTTTCTCTTTGCGTCATCAAATCTATTCGAGGAAATATTGAAGCCAAAAACTTTATCATCGGCGAATACAACTGGGGCGTGGAAGGAATTGGCGGGGACGAACCATCGTTCCTCAACCAGATGTTCCGTGCCATTGAAGACACGGATGGCTTTCCGCTTTCCTACACCTTCTTTTACCAGGCGTTGTGCATATCCAATATCGGGCAACTGTTTACCGCATCCAACAACAAAATCAGAACTCCAACGGGAAGAATTTTTGCCCCCTGGAAATCGCTGGGCGGAATCATCACAACCAGTCCCGCCGTTGCGTCCTGGGAACGCGACAGACTGGACGTGTTTGTCAGAGGAATTGATTCGTATCTCTATCACAACTTTTCTACGGATGGCGGTCGGACCTGGGCTGGATGGGGAGGAGATTATGAATCTTCGATCACTTCTGATCCGGCGGCAATTTCGCCGGAAAAAGGCCGGATAGACTTATTCGTTCGCGGACCGAATGACGATCTTTTATACAAACGCTATACAAGCGCGGGCTGGTCTAACTGGATCTCACTTGGCGGAATGATTACGTCCGGGCCTGCTGTTGCCTCTTGGGAACCCAACCGACTGGATGTCTTTGCTCGGGGAACTGATTCGTACCTGTACCACAATTTTTCTACGGACGGCGGACTGACCTGGGCAGGTTGGGGCGGAGATTATGCATCCACCGTCACATCCGATCCCGCAGCAGTTTCGTGGGGCGTTGGCCGGATTGATCTGTTTGCTCGCGGGCCGAACAACGACCTGCTGCACAAAAGTTATTCCGGCGCAGGTTGGTCGAATTACGAATCGCTGGGCGGCAAGTTAACGTCGGGGCCAAGCGTAACGTCGCAAGGGCCAGGCCGACTGGATGTTTTTATTCGTGGTTTGAATGAAGGGTTATGGCAAAACACGTACGACGGTTTGACGTGGAATGGTTGGCAACTGAGGGCTGGGAGGTTCGCTCAAAAACCGGCGGCGATTTCGCGCGCTCCCGGCAAGATTGATGTTTTTGCCAAAGGCATTGATAACACGGCGTGGCATCGTTGGTACGACCAGAACAGTTCAGTCCCGGATTCCTGGCTGCCGTAATCAAGCTCTGGTTCACATCACAGCACCAACCAACAAGTTCAAACCGGATTCACTGCGCTCTGTCGGCAACCAATTGTTTGATGCGCTCGACAGCTTCGCGCAACGCCTCCATCGAATTCGCATACGAAAGTCGCAAATAGCCTTCCGCGCCAAATGCTCCTCCGTCGGTGCAAACCACTCCGTATTTGTGCAGCAACAAATCGGCGGCTTCTTTGGAAGTCGCCAAGCCGC
>JAEUQP010000427.1 GCA_016789645.1 Acidobacteriota bacterium
CCCTTCGTGCTTTTTCGTGTGACTTCGTGGAAAAAAATTGAGGAGCTAATTAACAGTGCGAAAAATCTTGTTGCATTCCTTTTTATTCATTTTGGCAATTTCAGCCGCAGCTTGTGGCGGCAGCGGCAGTACCAATGGCACAGGCGGCGATGATGTTGCTGCCACCGTCAACGGAAAAAAGATTCTGATCAAAGACCTGGACAGCGTTATCGCGCAGCAGTTTCGTGGACAGGAATCCCAACTGTCGCAACTGGCGCAAGCCGCGTATCGGTTGCAGGCGCTGGACACGATGATCAACGAAGAAGTGCTATTCCAGCGTGCCGTCAAAGAAGGCATCAATCCCACCGAAGAAGAAGTTCGTCAGGCGGTGCAGCAATACAAACAAAGCCGCAGCTTGACCGAAGAAGCCTTTGCCAACGAACTGAAGCAGATCAACCAGACCGAAGAACAATTCCGCGAACTGGCCAAACGCCAATTGGCGGTCAACAAGCTGTACGAAAAGCTCAGTTCACAGTTGAAAGTTCAGGAGCGCGAAGTCGGCGACGTGTACAACGAAAATCCCAAACAGTTTTCGCTGCAACCGGGCGTGTACCTCTCTGACATCATCATTGATCCGAACACCAATGGCACCAAGTTTGATGCTGTTGGTGAACCTGCCGCCGAACAACGCATCAAGGAAATTCAAACGCGTCTGAAAAACGGTTCGGATTTCGCCACCATCGCCCGCCAGTTGTCCGAACACGAATCGTTCCGCAACAGCGGCGATCTCGGCTTTTTGGCCAAAGAACAATTCGTCGGACTGCCGCAAATGATGGGATTGCCCGCTTCGCTGGGCGACCGGTTTATGGCCATGCAGGAAGGTGACATTACCGATCCGATCAGGGATCAGGCTGGCCGCTGGCACATTTTCAAAGTCACGGGCAAACAAACCGAAACGCGCGACCGCACGCTGGACGAAGTCCGCAAGGAAATCAACGACGCGATTTTGGCGCAGCGTAAACAAATTGCCGACGCCGCGTTGCAAGCTCGCGCCCGCGACGAAGCCAAGATCGAAAATTTCCTGGCGCAGCGCATGCTGGAAAACCCGAACAGCTTTGGGGTCTTGCGTCCGGCCCCGTCGGCCAAGTCAGGCGCATCCGCCAGTCCTGCCGCTTCACCTGCGGCGGCTGAAAGTCCGAAGAAGTAACTCTGGTCGTCGGTGGTCGGTGGTTGGTGGTCGGTTGAGATACCGCCGACAACCGACCACCGGCAACTGACAACCGTTCCCGATGCTTTTCCGTTTTCACGAAGTCACCAAATCCTACGGCGCGCAAGAAGTGCTGCGCGGGGTCACCTTCCAAATCAATCCCGGCGAACACGTCGCTCTGGTTGGCCGCAACGGTGCGGGCAAGACGACGATTCTGCGTCTGATTACAGGCGTCGAATCTGCGGACAAGGGCGAAATTGATGCGATGCGCGGACTGCGCTTTGGCGTGTTGGCGCAGCACGTGGATTTCAGCGGCGCGGAAAACGTGATGGATGCCGCGCTGGCGGTCTTTGAAAATCTGCGTTCACTGGAAACAAAGATGCGCGATCTGGAACACGCGATGACCGAAGTCTCCGGCGAAGAACTCGACCGCGTCATGCACGATTACAGCGAAGCGCAGCACGCTTACGAACGCGAAGGCGGGTTTAGTTATCACGCGCGTGCCGAATCGGTGTTGCTGGGGTTGGGATTTGGCAAAACAGATTTTGGCAAGCGCGCAGAGAGTTTGTCTGGCGGCGAAAAAAATCGGTTGGGTTTGGCTCGGCTGCTGTTGCTGGAACCAGACATTTTGTTGCTGGACGAACCGACCAACCATCTGGACGTGGACGCCGTGGAGTGGCTGGAAGAGTTTTTGAGCAGTTACAAATCGGCGTACCTGATCATTTCGCACGACCGATTCTTTCTGGATCACACGGTCAATCGTGTGCTCGATCTGGAATTCGGCAAGGTCGAAAGCTACAAGGGAAATTACAGCCAATACGTTGTTGAAAAAGAAGAGCGCCGCGAAATGCAGCAGCGCGCTTATGAACAGCAGCGCGAAATGATCGAACGCACCGAAGAGTTCATTCGCCGAAATCTGGCCGGACAGAAAACCAAACAAGCCAAATCGCGCCGCAACATGCTGCAACGCATGGAACGGCTGGAGAACGTCAATGATCTGGACACAGCCAGCTTCAAACTAAAACCGACCGCGCGTACAGGCGAGCAGGTCTTGATTCTGGACAAGCTGGCGATTGGCTTTAAGACCAAAACGCTCGCGGAGAATTTGAACCTCACGCTTCGGCGAACGGAACGACTGGGAATCATTGGCGGCAACGGCACAGGGAAAACGACCTTGCTGCGGACGATTCTGGGCGAACAACAACCGATTGACGGAGAGTTTCGTTGGGGAACAGGTGTCAACGTAGGGTATTACGACCAACGATTGTTGACGGTGGATGATCGCAACACGGTTATTGAAGAGTTGCGAACCATCGCTTCATCGGCGATTACAGATGGCGAACTGCGCGGCTTTCTGGGCCGGTTTCTGTTTTCTGGCGATGATGTGTTCAAGTCGGTCGCGGCACTTTCCGGCGGCGAAAAGGGAAGGTTGGCGTTGGCCAAATTGATTTACTCGCGCGTCAACGTGCTGGTGCTGGACGAACCGACGAATCATCTGGACATCGCTTCGTGTGAAGCGCTGGAAGATGCGTTGAACGAATTCGACGGCACGATTATCACGGTGTCTCACGACCGATATTTTCTCGATCGCATTGCCACGCAGATTCTGGCGTTCACGGACAAGGGCGTCGAATACTTTGATGGAGGGTACAGCGAATTTTACGAAGCGCATCATCGCACGCTGGCCGAACAACAGACGCGCGAAGCCGAAGCGCAAAAAGCCGAACGACAAGCGCGCAAGGCGGAAGCTCCCAAGCAGAACAAGACGAACAAGTCTCGTCAGAAAATGCCGTCGCCTGCGGAAATCGAAGCCGAGATTCACATTGCCGAAACCGAGCTTCAGGAATTGGCCGCGTTACTTTCCACGGAAGAAGTTGCGCGCGACAAAGACAGGCTCTTTGAACTGAGTGAACAATATCAATCGCTGGAAGCCAACATCGCCGAACTGTATCAACGTTGGGAATCGGCGCTGGAAACCGAATCGCAGGCAAGCGCAGCAACCAGTGCCTGAAAAACAGAAGTATGAAAACCATTGCCGCCAGAATGCTGGATCAAATGAAAATCGCTTACGAGCTTCGCGCGTATGAAGTGAGCGAAGATGAACTGGATGCCATCACCGTCGCCCGGAAGGTGAACATGCCGCCAGAAGCGACATTCAAAACGCTGGTGGCGCGTGGCGACAAGACAGGGGTGGTGATGGCTTGCATTCCCGGCGATCAGGAACTCGATCTGAAGAAGTTTGCCTCCGCAACTGGAAACAAGCGGGTTGAGCTTGTGCCGGTCAAGGAAATACAATCGCTCACGGGTTACATTCGTGGTGGCGTCTCACCACTGGGATCCAAGAAAAAGTATCCGCTGTTTCTGGATCAAAGTGCGCTAGTCCATGAACGCATCAGCGTCAGCGCCGGGCAGCGCGGGTTGCAAATGATTCTGGCTCCTGCTGAACTGCAACGCGCGGCAGATGCCACTCTGACCGATCTGACAAAGCCCGTTTCGTGAATTCATAACCTGTACGTGGGAAACCTGCCGATGGCCGGTCAGCAAATCTGCTGATTCTGGATGTCCCGAATCGGCCACAATCGTCGCTCTTTTATTTTATTTATCGGCTCAGCGCTCAAATGCGTCTGACCAATGGTGTCTTCAAAATCTGGTGCTCTGTAAGGAAATCAAAAATGCCAAAACGCTGGTTGTTCAAAACCGAACCGAGTGAATATTCCTATGACGATCTGGAACGCGAAAAAAAAGCCGTCTGGGATGGCGTCAATAACAATCTTGCGCTGAAAAATCTGCGCGAAGTTCGGCTGGGAGACGAAATTCTCATCTATCATACCGGCAATGAAAAAGCGGTGGTCGGAATTGCTGAAGCCGTCAGCGAGCCTTATCCCGATCCAACCGCGGATGATGAAAAACAGGTGGTGGTGAATTTGAAACCGAAACGCCGATTGACCAAACCGGTAACGTTGAACGAAATCAAGGCAAACGAAGCTTTGACGGAATTCGATCTGGTTCGATTGCCCAGATTGTCTGTCATGCCTGTGACTGGCAAACATTGGGAAGCGTTGCAGGAAATGCTGCAGTAAAGATGCAAACGAAAATAATCATGTAAGCATTTCAAAAAAACGTTTACTTGCCCAAATCGGAAAATCTTTCTTCATTTCAAAAATAGAAAATTATCCATACTCACAACAAAGTATTGACAGTTATAAGTTGTCAGCCATAAAGTGCGCGCCGTTGCTTCAGTCAAGTTGTCGAGGTAGTTGCCAAATCTCGAGTGGCTAGGTCTTTTCAGTATTCATGGCCGAATGCAGCAATTGTTGTCTTAGTTCGAATCAACAGTCCAAAAATGATCGTAGTATTCGCTATGTAAGCGCTTGGCGATATTTGACCGACAGCCGGTATTGCCAGCGATTCTTTTCTTTCGCATCATTTCAGCCGCCCAACGGCTTGGAGCCAAAACGCTATGCCGATATTTCTTCGTGCTTACAGCCAGTCGCCATCTGGTGAATTGCAACTCAAGCTGGAACTAAACAAGGTCAACAACAAATTTTCAGAAAGTCCGCTCAATCCGCCACTGATTGGGTTTGATCGTCTCGTTCTTTTTGATGTGAATCAGACGGAACGACCGCTGCTGATTTTGGATGTTCTGCCTCAAAACGAAGATGGTAGTGAACAAGTGCGAATCAGCAACAATGGCAAAGAGGTTCGCATCAACTGCCTCATCCGTTGTCTGTTACGAAATTTTTTGGCCAAACCGGTGCTTCAGCTCGAACTGAAAGCGGAGATCAAAAATGGCGGCAAGGTCGTGCTCAAATCGGTGAAGATGATTGGTCCGCATAGGCTGCCTGAATCGCCCGAAGTTGCCGGAGATATCAAGGACATTGAAGGCTTGCCAGTTGAGAAGCTGCGCAATCAATCGCTTGTCATCGGACGAATCGGCGGCGCGCCACACCTGGCGGAATTGATGGGGCTGAAACCGGAAACTCCTCCCGAACCTCCGAACGACGACCCGGAAGATTTACGCGCTAAATTGCATGTGAGGTTTGACTGCCCGAACGAAGCGGGGCCTGCAAACGAGATTGAGCCGATTCATTTGGTTTTCAGTCGCAGAATGTCCATTCGCCAAACCGAGCATAGATTACTTTCGCCTGTGCCTGATGTTCGTGTCAGCCGTTGCAGCCCCGATCACGAATGGCAGGAAGATGCGCGATTGACCATTTGCCAAAAACAGGTGCGGGCATTGGCACTACATAACGAAAAGCTGGCGCAACTCACGATCATTCAACGCCAGCCGCGTCATCGTCTGATAAAGGAAAATACCAATGAGGTAGATTACCTGAAGCTCCCGCTCGGCCAATGGATAGTGCAGTTAACTGGCATTCCTCACAACAGCACGCTTCAGCTTTGGAACAATGCCATTGCGCGGCCTTACATGCATGCCCTGCACTTGATTCAGGATGGGCGTCCGGTTTCGTTGATTCCAATTTGGGAACTCGGTGAAAAAAATGATGGCTTGAAAGCTTCGCCGGATAGGCCGTTGCGTTGGAATCTGATGGCGAAAATGCAAGACGGTTCTCGTGACGTGGATTTTCAGGAAGATTTGTTCGACGCGCACAGTGACCAGTTTCGCCCGAACGGGATTGGGTTGAAAGTGTGCTCTTTGTATCCAAGTTTGGCGCAGTTTACAGCCATCGCCGAATTACCCGGATTCTTGTCTCAGGTCGGTGAACCGATTCGCGTTTTGTATCGAGTCGCCAGCACACAGTTTAATGGTAGTGAGCCAGATGAGTTCCGCATCGAAAAAGAGTCCTTGCCGTTTTCGTTTCAGATAGAACATTTGCCAGGAACCAGTGCAGAGCAAATATCTCGCGTTGGGGCGCTGGATTTGGTGTTTCCAAAATCTACTGAGACACTGGCAGAACTGACAGCCTCATTCAATTCAGTCATTGTGGACAACCAACTTGGGGCAGATGCATTGTTGCGAGTGTGTTTTCGCCAAGCGGCACTCGGCGACCCATATTCGGCGGAAGTGCTAACCGTAAACCTAAAGGGGCGGTTGGCATTGTTTGATCTTGCGCCCGGCGGACAAGATGACCTGCCGGGGGAGGAGTTTGTTGATTCCGATGTGCAAGGCTCGTGTGGCACGGATACGACCACCCTGGAAGAGCTTGATGAGATCAAACTGGAAAAACGGTTTCGCCGGGATCGTCCGCTATTAATTCCTTTTCCTGCCAATCTGGCCAACGCTCTGACCAAAAGCTCCGCTGAGTTGGTGGCTGATACTGGGATGCGGAAGCCTCGGTTTATTCTCGATTACGAAGAGCGAACCGAAGCGGAACGTTCGCAAACCTTGTCCATGCGATTGATTGAATACGGTAGTTCGAACCATTTGCTTGGCAAACAACGATTGATCGCTTTAGACACGCAACCCTTCCTGATTGCAATGGTGGAAGCTCCGCCGTTTGTGGGTTCAGAGCGGGAAGGCATACGCGAAATCGGCAACTGGTCGGCGACTGCCGAAGAAGGCGCAAGCTGGGAATTGATCGGAAGCGGAGATGGCTTCAGCTTGTTTTTGCCGCCACAGGGCGTTGGCGAAGCAATGGAAAAGTGGAAAGACTTCGAGGACGTTCCTGAAAATCAACCGATTGATTTTCGTTTTGCGCCGCTGGCAAAACTCAATTTGAAGCCGTCGCCTTTCAAACAACGGTTTGCCGAAGCTCCCTGGAATTTGCGACGGATTCTAGGCTTTCCGGGGCAACGGGCGCCCGGCGCTGGCGTGCAAGACCTCCGCTTCGAGTTGTTTTACGGGTTAAGTTGTCAGGTGACGTATCCGTTTTTGCGCCTGTCCGAATTAGACGCCAAGCTGGGGCAAATCCCCGGACGGTTGAGCCGCGAACTCAAATGGATGTCCTCAGCCACGCCCAGGCAATCGAAGATTTACAAGGAATTCCGTAACGCATGGTCGGAATTGTATCGCCGGTATTTGTCCCGGCTTTCAGTGCTGGAAGCTTATGATTCCAACCAACCGGCCAGTCTAGTGGTCAGCAATGGCATCAGTTATGAGTTGCGAAAAAGCGCGCGGTTGCTGTACCCGATTTCGCCCAGACTGGTTCCCGAAAGCGATCCGCGACGCAACAACGAACGCCATCCCAAGGATGGTTTAGCCGGTGGAGTTAGTTGGGGATTCGAGTCAGCCAACATTTATGACCAATTGCTGTTGGAGCCTAAATCGTTTGACGGCAGCCAGGTGGCCAATTTGTTTTTCTCTTCGCTTGGCGGGTGGGGAAATCAGAAAGCTGTATTCAACGGCGGGCTGACGACGATTTACGCCAACGTGGCGATGGGGAGAACGTATTTTTACAGCATCGAACGCATTGGCCGAATCGGAGTGTTTTGGAACCTGGCTAAGCACGTCATCATTTACGAGCGAACCGTTGCGCCTACCGAACAATTCAAAGACAAACAACAACCTCATCTGCGACGCCCGTTGCTGCGCAAAGTCCGCGAGTTTGTCGAAATTCTTCAGCCGGTTCGCAAATATCCGGAATTCGGGGCCGAAGCCGTTTCGCGCGGATTCGTGACCGGCATTGAATTCAAAAGCCGGATCATCAACGTGGACAGCGATTGGGGAAACGATATTCCGAAGCAGGGGTGGCAGGTTCCGCTTTGGAACATCCAGGCCAGTCAAGGAAACCCGAATGTGTATCCCAAGCCGCAAATTTTGATGGAAGTCGCGGCGGACGCCGGAGCTGCCGTCAACGTCGAGTTGGAGGAACCAGAGAAATTAGTGTTCTTCACGCGCACGGTTGATGATTCCGAAGGGAAAAATGGCGTGAAGATAGAAGACCGCGCCAACACAGACAAATGGCCAGCGGTGAAGACGATTGATTTTCCCGATCAGCCAACGCCTGTGCGCCCAAACATTCCGGCAAATGATCCGGTAAGTTTGGACAGTCCCTTACCAGATGCTCCGGCAATCGAACCGGGCTTTGAACAGTTCACGTTTGCTGTTGCCCCGGCTTCACGACAGGTCAACTTGGTAGCGGAACGCGCCACAGAAGCGCTAAATGTCGCGTTGCGAAATGTGACGATGGTGCGCGCGCGTACTCGCAAATTGGCTGATTTTGCCAAAGAGCAGCAAGGCATTGTGGGAGAGGCGCTGGCGGGAGTGACCACGCTTTCGCGTATTACCGAACAAACCGAAGAAATCCTGCAAAACTTGTTGGCAAAAGTGCCGAAGGACGGAACCGTCACAGCAGAATCCGTTGCCGAACTGAAAAAGACGATTGATGGTTTGATTACCAAACATGCGGCTGCCGACGGATTGGCAGGGAACTACAAAAAACTGATTGAGCAAACAGTCGGCGGAAAACAGCTTAAAGGTCTATTTCGTAGCAAGGACGCGCTTTGTGGGTTGCTGAATCAATTTACCAATGCCGGGCTTGAGGAAGCAGCACGACGGGTGTCTGAGTTGTTGCTCAAAGTCGAAGGAGATTTACAAAAAGCGATTGCCAGCCTGGATGGGGCAAGCAGCGACCTGAAAAACCGAGCCATTGCCACCGTCACCGAACAAGCGCGTCGCATAGAAGAAGTCTTTGTTGTCATCAACACCGGCCTGGAAGAATTCGAGCGGCAGATCGAAACCGGGTACCAGGCTGCGATGGATTTCAGGATTCAAGCCGAGCGCGAAATCAACGCCCTCATCGAGTTAGGCAAAAAACTGACAGCAGACCAATCGCAACGCGCGCGCCAGGAACTGGAAGAGCTTCGCCGCAAACTGCAAGCTCAATTGCGCAAGCTGGAAAGCGATTCTCGCAGTGGCACAAAAGCCAAGCTTGGCGAATTGATCGAAAAAATCAATTCAAATATCGCTACGTTAAGCAAAACAATTGACGACAAGATACGAGCCGTAGACCAGCAGATTGCTCTGGATGCGACCAAGTTGGCTCAATTGTTGACCGACTTCAAAAATCAGACCACATCCGAATTTGCCAAAATTACCGATGATCTGAATCAGCTTCGCCAGGACATTCAAGGTGCTTTGGAGCAAGCCCGAGCCAAGATTGATAGTCCTCGCGGCATCGTAGCTGATTTGACGAAACGGTTGGCTGACAATATCAACAACTTGCCAACTGTGACGATCGAAGCGTTGCAAGCCGTTGTGACATCCACGCTCAGCAAGACGAAGTCGGATTTCGACGCAGCCATCGAGACCGCGAAAACGGAAATTCACAAAATCACCTGCGATCTGATTCTGCCTAAACTGCTGGATGAGGTGGATGCGTTTGGCACGAAGCTAAACGATTTGCTGGCTGGGAACGCAGGACATTTTCTGCAACAGTTGAAAGCCGAATTGGACGCCACCGTTGGCAAGCCTTTTGCCGAATTGCGTGGTGAAATCGAACGCTCCATTGCCGACATTCAATTTCGACTGGCTCCGTTTGCCGAACGGGTCAACGAAATTCTGGCTGATCTGGCCGGGCTAGCCAACGGCACATTACATCAAGTCGGCGACGTGACCTTGCGATTGTTGCGCGCTTTCGGCGATGCACCACGCGTGCCGATGCTCGATTTCAATCGGTTGCGACTGGCGTATTACTTCGACGAACTGAAAAAGCAGGTTGACCTGACGCCTGTGACAGCGCTCTTCAACCGCGTCGGAGACGAATTGAAAGGCTTCGGGGTGCGGTTTCCGGTTTCGAATCTGTTGGATCGTGTGGTTCCCGATGCGCTGGAAAATTTCAACCTGTCGGAAATTTTCCCGGACTTTGCCGGTTTGAAGCTGGAAAAACTATTTTCAGGGTTGAAGTTTCCACTCCTGCCCAAGTTACCCAGTCTGGGCAATGGTGAAAACGTCAAAGTTATGCACGGCATTGATAAGCAATCACGCCGCGCCTGGGTCAAAGCGACGATAGATGTCGAGCTGGCCGAAACAGCCACAGTCTTTTCTTTC
>JAEUQP010000465.1 GCA_016789645.1 Acidobacteriota bacterium
ACAAAGACGAAGACAAACTGTATTTCGTGCTTGATGGAAGCGGGACGTTCTTTGTGGACGGCGAAGCGCAGGAACTCGGCGAAGGGCAGATCATTTTTGCTCCGGCGGGATCAAATCACGGCGTGAAAAACACCCGCGAAGAGCGGCTGAAACTGCTGGTGTTCATGACCCCAAATCCGAACTTCAAATAACTCTGGATTGCTGCATCAAGTCACAGCACTCCATAAAAATTCGCATTCGGATGCGTTCGCAAAATCGAAGCCGGATGGCGTTCGGAAATTTCGCCTTCTGTGAATGCAGGAACGCCGAGAACGAACAAACTGCGGCAAGCCATCAAGGCTGGAATCGTCAACGTGATGGCCGATGTCGTCAGCTTAACGGCAGACGAATCGTGAAAGTCGCAATTGGCGGAATCAATCGCTGCCAGTTCTCCGTTTTGCCCGATGGTCAGCACGGCAAAATCCGGCGGGCGCGTATTCAGCAATTCGGCATAGTTCGCGCAAACGGCTTCGGGATTGGCGGCTTCTCCGCGCAGGCCGTGAAACTCAGCCATCGGGACTCGGCACACCAGATGATCCAACAAAAATTTGCGCTGCGAATTCGGCGCGTCTTCTTCCACGCCCAGCAATTCAAAGGTGTGAAATCCGATGACGCGCGTCCATTCAATGCCGTCGGCATTGGCCAGATGAGTCAGCAATTCAGCTTGAGAAGTTTCGCCGGAAAAGATGCCGATGGCTCGTCCACGTTCGGCAATCAAGCGGCGCATTTCGGCGGCAACGGCTTCAGCAGCGGCGACCGAAGCCTGATGATGTGTTTCGTAAACGTGAATGGAATCTTGCACTGGGAATCAGTGATTTGCAGTTGAAAAAACAAAACCGAAACCACAAAAAGCACAAAACTGTGTTCGCTGATTTTGTGTCTTTTGTGCTTTTTGTGGTGAGCCAAAGAACTCAAAGCCAAAATTTCATTTTCACGCCAGCGGCTTTTCCTTGAATGATGTCTTCGTTGTCTTCGTGAACTTCGCTGACGCTGAACACCTGGCGCGAAGGCATTTCGATACCGGACAACGTGCCGGTCAGATATGCGCCGGTGTCCACGGCAATCAAACTGTCCCGCAACCAGACTCGCTCGCGTTCGCCAAACAACATGCCGGTGATCGTGTGCCCAAACACAACGGTTTTGCCACTGTAGTTGCTGAAAAATTTTCGGTTGCGAGACCAGTACAATTCCGGATTGTCAGGATTTTCGCTCGGATGCAGGAACTTTCCTGCATCTTCGGGCAATGCGGCATGCACATAAATCGCGTGCTCGTCTTCGTGCCAGGTCGGCAGCGATTCCATAAAGAGCCAATGCTCTTCCGGCACATCGAATTCCCCGTCAGCATTGACGTAACTGTGCAAGGTTTCGACGCCACCATTGTAAAGCCACAATTCCGCCTGTTCGCTTTCCGGCTCGGTCAGGGCTGAAACCATCATGGCTTCGTGATTCCCTTTCAGAACAACGACCGTGTCCGGCGCTTCAGCGCGCAATTCAATAGCCCGTTCAACGACGCCCCGCGAATTTTCACCGCGATCCACCAGATCGCCAATCAAAATCAGCTTGTCTTCGCCTGCACGGTAATTCATCGCCTCCAACAACCGATTGAACAGCGTCAATTTCCCGTGAATGTCACCAACCACTAAAGTCCGCATAGCCCGCGCATTATTGCCAAAAAGCTTTCAAAAGAAAAATCGAAACGATATGATGCCCCGCGTTCAAGACAGCTTTTGCACATATTAACTGTCATCACTAAATTCCACGCGGGCAGCAATGTCCACGTTTCCGGCTAAAACATAATGTCGTCGGTTCTGACCGTTGCCAATCTTCTCACCGTCCTTCGACTGATTTTGATCCCGGTTTTTGTCGTCGCGGCGCACGACAAAAAATTCGCTTGGGCCTTGGGAGTGTTCTTCATCGCTGCCATCACGGACGGGTTGGATGGATTGGTCGCGCGCGCGTTCAACCAGAAAACGCCGCTCGGCGCAATTCTCGATCCGATGGCCGATAAACTGTTGCTGGTGACGGCGTTTGTGGTATTGACGATGCAGAATTTCACTCTCACACCGCCGATTCCGTTCTGGTTGACGGCGACGGTCATCAGCCGGGACGTATTCATCGTGCTCGGAGCGCTGGTCATCAACATGACCACAGGGTTCAGCAGTTTCCGCCCTTCGCTTCCCGGCAAGGTGAACACGTTTGTGCAGATCACGATGATCGTATTTTTTCTGGCGGCGAACGCATTCAATTTGTTCACGCGCTTTTTGCCGCTGGTGTTTTACGTCACGCTGGCCATGACCATTTTTTCGGGACTGCATTATGTCTGGCACGCCAACCGGCTGATGAACGAACAGGAACAAAAGGACTCCGGTGAAAGATCAGAATAATCTCCACAACCCGGAAGGAACGGATCGGCTGACGCCGATTGAATGGATGCGCTGGGTTCCGGCGGCTTTGCTGGCCATTATCTTTCTGGGGTTTGTGTTCGTCAGCGGACGCATCGTGCTGGTTCCGATGCTGATTTCGATCGCGCTGGCCTATTTGCTGGCTCCGGTCGTTCGCTGGTTCGAACGGCGCGGCTGGTCGCGATCGTCTTCGACGTTGCTGGGAATTACCGCAGCGTCGTTATTGGTTGTGCTGGTGCTGATTTTTGTCATTCCTTCGGTTTGGAACCAGTTGAACCAATCGTATGTCCAGATCCAGGCGCTGGTGCAGGACAACGCCCGGCAAACTCAGTTGCTGGAACGAATCAGACAGATCAATCCCCAGCTTTCGGAAATGGTCAAAGAGCAAATCCAAAAATCCGGCGGCAGCATTGATGTCGGAAAAATCCTTGGTTGGGTGGGCAAATGGTTGCAAACCGGATTGTTCAAACTGGTTGATTTGACCGCTTCGATTCTGGATTTGCTGTTGATTCCCTTCTTCATTTATTACCTGCTGGCCGATTACCGCAGCATGCGCGACCGCATTGACCGGCTGATTCCCCCTCGCTTTCGCTCCGTTTCCACAGACCTGATGGCTCAGATCAACGAAGTCCTCTCGTCGTATGTGCGCAATCAATTGCTGATTGCTGTGGCAATGGGCGCGATGTATTCCGCTGGATTTATGATCCTGCGCGTGCCGCTGGGTTTCACGATTGGAATGCTGTCCGGCTTGCTGAACTTCGTGCCTTATTTGGGAACGCTGATCGGATTCGGCTTGTCGCTGTTGTTCGTGGCGCTGGACGGCGCCGGCATCGGTCGGATTGCAGGCGTGTTGATTGTGTTTGCCATCGTTCAAAGCGTCGAAGGATATTACCTGACTCCTAAACTGCTCGGCAGCCGATTGAATCTGCATCCGATGTGGGTGCTGGTCGGTTTAGTGATAGGCGGAAATTTATTCGGGTTGCTGGGAATCATTCTCGCCGTTCCGGTGATTGCCATCGCCAAAGTCGTGCTGGGCGTGCTGGAAGAAATCTATCAGGAATCGAATTTTTATCGCCGCGCGGGCGCGACCTTGCTGACCGGGCAAGGCCAGCTTGTCGGATTGTCAGAATCCGGTTCACCTGCCACTGGCCTGATTGTTCAGGAAGAAATCACCGACCGACCTCGCCGAACCATCATCACTACCAGCGAATTGAGATCCAGAATTCGTGACGAAAAACCTCAGCCAGAAGATTAACCCAACTTTTTAAGCAAATCAGGTCATATTTCTTGACAGCGAGAGACTCAAGTACCTATACTGCGCTCGCTTTAATCTGGCGGAATCGCCAACGTAATTATCTTACTTAAAGTTTTGCTAGCTCAGAGCTTAACGCGCGCTGAGTTCAAGGAGGAGAAAATGAGCAAAGTGATAGGCATTGACCTTGGCACGACGAACTCAGTCGTCGCCATTATGGAAGGCAGCGAGCCAACCGTGATCACCAATTCCGAGGGCGGCCGCACGACGCCCTCTGTCGTGGGATTCACCAAAGACGGCAATCGGCTGGTTGGCCAGGTGGCCAAACGGCAAGCGGTTACCAATCCGGAAAACACGGTTTATTCCATCAAACGGTTTATGGGTCGCCGATACAACGAAGTCGGCGATGAAATGAAGCAGGTTCCGTACAAAGTCGTGTCGGCCTCAAACGGCGACGTGCGCGTGGTAGCGGGCGACAAGGATTATTCGCCGCCGGAAGTTTCGGCCATGATCCTGCAAAAGCTGAAACAAGCTGCCGAAGATTATCTGGGCCAGAAAGTCACGCAAGCCGTCATCACCGTTCCGGCATATTTCAATGATGCGCAACGCCAGGCGACCAAAGACGCTGGTAAAGTCGCCGGTCTGGAAGTGCTGCGCATCGTCAATGAACCGACCGCCGCCGCATTGGCTTACGGTCTGGACAAGATGAAGAACGAAACCATTGCCGTGTTCGATTTCGGCGGAGGCACGTTCGACATTTCGATTCTGGAAGTCGGCGAAGGCGTCGTCGAAGTGAAATCCACCAACGGCGACACGCATTTGGGCGGCGACGACGTAGACGAACGTCTGATTCGCTGGATTATTGACGAGTTCAAGAAAGATCAGGGCATTGATTTATCGAACGACAAAATGGCGTTGCAGCGGCTGAAGGAAGCTGCCGAAAAAGCCAAGATCGAACTGTCTTCGACGATGGAAACGGAAATCAACCTGCCGTTCATTACGGCGGACGCTTCAGGGCCGAAACATCTGGTCATGAAGCTGACCCGCGCGAAATTTGAATCGCTGGTGGACGACATCCTGAAACGCACGCTGGAACCGTGCAAACAGGCGTTGAAAGATGCAGGCGTCGAAGCCAGCAAGATTGACGAAGTCGTGTTGGTTGGTGGTTCAACGCGCATTCCGAAGATTCAGGAAATGGTCAAAACCTTCTTCGGCAAAGAACCGCACAAAGGCGTCAATCCGGACGAAGTTGTTGCAGTGGGCGCAGCCGTCCAGGCGGGCGTCTTGTCGGGCGAAGTCAAAGACCTGCTGTTGCTCGACGTGACGCCGCTCAGTCTGGGCATCGAAACGCTCGGTGGCGTGTTCACCAAACTGATTGAACGCAACACGACGATTCCGACGCGCAAGAGCGAAGTCTTTTCGACCGCAACCGACAACCAGACTTCGGTCGAAGTGCATGTGTTGCAGGGCGAACGTCAAATGGCGGGCGACAATCGCACGCTGGGCAAATTCCATCTGGTGGGAATTCCGCCTGCACCGCGCGGAGTTCCGCAAATCGAAGTCACCTTTGACATTGACGCCAACGGCATCGTCAACGTCTCGGCCAAAGACAATGGCACGGGACGCGAACAGCGCATCACGATTACGGCTTCGTCCGGTCTGTCGAAAGACGAAATTGACCGCATGATGAAAGATGCCGAATCGCACGCTGAAGAAGACAAACGCAAACGCGAAGCTGTGGAAGCCAAAAACCGGCTGGATTCGATGATTTTCCAGACGGAAAAGGTCATCAACGACAACCGCGAAAAGATTCCGGTGGGATTGATTTCCGAAGCCGAAACCGCCATCGCCGACGCGAAAAAAGCCGTCGAAGCGAACAATTCCGACGAATTCCAGACACAACTGGACAACCTGACGCGTGTGTCGCATCGCATCGCCGAATCGCTGTATCAACAGCAATCCAGTGAAGCGAGCGCGGGCGAACAGGCTCAGGCGGCTGGCGCTTCGGCAGGCTCAGGCGGCGGTAACGACGATGTGATTGATGCCGAATACATTGACGTTGACGACAAGAAGTAGTTTCCAGACAGCAGTTTCCAGTTTCCGGCGATTTCACTGGAAACTGGAAACTGGCAACCGGAAACCGGAAACTGACAATGGCCAAACAACACCATCTACTTAACGATCTGGCGGCCATCGAACAACAATTGGCTCAGTTGTTGCGGGGGCCACATTTGTTCAGCATCGAACCGCAGAGCGGCACTTGGTCTCCGCCCGTGGACATTTATGAAACGCCAACGAGTTTCGTCCTGACAGCGGAAGTCCCCGGCGTGTCGCTGGCCGATTTGGAATTGAAGGTGGTCGAAAACGAATTGATCCTGAAGGGGGAACGTCCCTGGTCGCGTGATCCGCACGGCGAAAACATTCACCGGCTGGAAAATTCGTACGGCAAATTCGAGCGGACGTTCAGTCTGTCCGAGCGTATTGATGCGGACAACATCTCTGCCGAACTTGAACGCGGCGTGTTGAAAGTCACCTTACCCAAACGCGGCAAATCGGTTGGCAGACAAGTGGAAATCACAACGGAATAGCAAAAGGCTGAAGGCAGAATGATGAATGATGAAGCGTCCGTTCATCCTTCATCGTTCATCCTTCCTCCTTCACGATATGGCGCAGAAAGAAGATTACTACAAAACTCTGGGAGTCAGCCGAACCGCTTCGGCGGACGACATACGCAAAGCGTATCGGCGTCTGGCGCGCAAACATCACCCTGACGT
>JAEUQP010000467.1 GCA_016789645.1 Acidobacteriota bacterium
GCCGACGTTCGCGCGGGCACAACCGTCACGTCGCAGCCCACCGCCGCCAGATAGCGCAGAATGTAATACTTGATGCCGAAATCATACGCCACGACCCGAAACGGCTCTTCGCCGGGTTGAAGCGCGTTGGCAGGTTTGAACCCGGTCAACGGATCGAAGGTTTCTTGTTCGTCCGCGATGTTTGCCCAGCGATACGCATCACCGCAGGAAACTTCGTCCACCAGATTTCGCCCCAACATCGTGGGAGCTGTCCGCGCTTTGGCAACGACGCTGGCTTCGTCCGTGTCAATCGAAGAAATACAGGCTCGCATCGCGCCTTTTTCGCGGATGTGGCGAACCAATGCGCGTGTGTCCACTTCGGAAATGCCTACGATGCCGTGCTGCTTCAGATATTCATCCAGCGACATCGAAGCGCGCCAGTTCGACGTGACTTCGGAAAATTCACGGACGACAAAACCTTCGACAAACGGACGGCGCGATTCCACATCTTCGGGGTTGACGCCGTAATTGCCGATTTCGGTATAGGTCATCGTCACGATCTGCCCGGCATACGACGGATCGGTCAGGATTTCCTGGTACCCGGTCATCGAGGTGTTAAATACGATTTCGCCGGTGCGTTCGCCATCGGCGCCCCAGGCGCGTCCACGAAACGTTCGACCATCTTCGAGGGCTAAAATTGCTTCTTTGTTCATCAGTAATTTTGGGTTCTCCGCTCCCTACCGGCAGCGGCACGGATTCAAGATTGTCGTTCTCGTAAAAAGCTTTGCGCCAAATGCAGCCATTGGCGCTCGGTTCGGTATTTATACGCCGGTGCGGTTTTCACCGACTCGATGCAGGTTTGCATTTCTTCAATGGCTTCGGCGGTGCGCCCCAAACTGTGCAGCGTCATGCCGCGCCAATATCTTCCTTGAGCATCGGATGGCCGATGCTGCAAAAATTTGTCAAACATTTCCAGAGCGTCTGCATATTGCTTTGCCGAATAATACGCCAGCGCGGTTTCGCGCCAGACTTCATGCTGACTGTGCGTCGCGTCCTGACGAATCACTTGTTCGAAATGTTGAATCGCTTCGTTCAGCCGATTTTGCCAACGAGCGATGCGGCCAAGCTGGTAATGCGCGTCGGTTTCGTTCGGATCAATTTCGATAGCTCGACGAAACGAACCGATGGCGGCATCCAGTTCGCCGCGCTGCTCATATAGCAATCCCAGGTTGTAATGCGCCGAAGCGTCCGCCGGGTTCAGCGTCGCGGCTTGCAGATTTTGCCGGAACGATTGGCGCGACCGCTGTGACTGCATGAAATCGTCCACGCGATCCCGCAACAAAAACAGCAGCAGCAGCAACAGGAACGGCGACCCGCAAACGAACGACGTTGCGTCAATGAACAGCGGCATGATGATGAACGACAGAAACGAAATCAGCACCGTGCCAATCGCCGCGATCCAATGATACTGACCGGCTTGCCCCAGATGAAACACCGTGCCGGTCGTCAACGTCATCAGCCAGGCAAAAATCGGCAGCGGAATGACGATCACCAACACAAAAAATCCGATGACGGCATCGCTGCGAAATTGCGCGCTTTGCCAGCCGATGATAATCGCAGGCACAATTGTCACCAGGAACGAAACCGCCAGCGACATCAATGCGCAAGACACCATCGAAGCGAATTCTTCGCGCACAACCAGCGAAAAGCTGGCGCGTTGTTCAAACAGGTTGGCGATCAAAATCACGAACGGCACATAAATCACGGCGATGAACAACACAATCATCACCGCCGTCATCAACGACCGGGTGAGGTTGCCCAAAAGCAAGCCGGTTCGGATTGATGCGTTCGCCGCTATTTGAGCCTTGACGCCGGCCTGGGCAAACACGGCCATGGCCACCACCACCAGCGAATAAATCCAGCTCATCAACAACGCGGCACCGACCGCAAATCCCACCGGAGCGCGATCTCGCAACGAACGAATCGAAGCCAGCGGTTGCCACAACAATCCAAATAGTAAACGGAGATTGGTGAGCATATCAGTCGAAACTACTTCAGGCTCCATTCCAGTCCAGGCCCGTCAAGCACGGTCACAACGTGATTGAAAATATCCCGCCCGATGATTCCCCAGTCCTGTTCTTTCTGGCTGAGAATCGGAAACCGGCCTTTGAATGTTTTTCCAGCAAAGCTGAGGTCAAGACGAGCCAACGGCGAAATCCTTGCCCGCCCATCAAATCCAACCATTTCAACACCATCGTTAGAATCTACGACTGCGCCCAACCTGTCGAGCACATGACTTGGAATGACAGAAACATCTGCACCGCAATCAATGAGCATTGGGATATCCGATAAGGTGTTCAAACTGGCTGGGTCTCGCAAAACGACTCTTGCGACGGGTGCTGGCGGAGAAAAAAGCAGATCGTCATATTTGGGCATCTATCTCTCCCTCGACCACTTCTTTTTCAAAATATGTCGCCTGTTCCGGATGAGCCAGATGCGGGCTGACCAGCCGTATTGTTTGTCGTACCTCCATTTCAGGAACGACAACATACACCCTGGCTTTTTCCGGCAATTGAGCGTTGTAGGGCAATTTAACTTGCCCGTTTTCAACCACAGCTTCATAAGTCATTACGTTCATACAGACCTCGCTTTCGATTGAATCCTAGCACAGGCACTCGAGCCTCCCAACGTTCTGCCAGTATGAGAAAGCGCGGTCAGCTTGCCGCCGCCGCGCCCTCCAATCAATCCGGATGTTCTTCAGAATTCGTCGCAACTGAAACAGGGTTAATCAATTTTCCCCACGCGCTCAAAGGGCGTGAAAGGGTAATACCGAAAGATCGCTTTACCGTAAATGTATTTTTCCGGCACAAAATCCCAATACCGGCTGTCGCTGCTGTTGCGCCGATGGTCGCCCATCACAAAGTAATGATGTTCGGGAATCTTTTTCGGAGTCGCCAGCGAGTTGTGATCAGTATATTCAGGATCAAGATAAGGCTCTTCGACCAGTTGGCCATTGATGTAGAGCTTGCCATCTTCGATATTGATCTCTTCGCCGGGCAATCCGACGACTCGTTTGATGTAGGATTTCGACGGATCAAGCGGATACAGCAGCACGACAATGTCGCCGCGTTTGATTGGCTCTTTGTCGCCCAACCATTCGCGCAGAGGATAAATGAATTTGTTGACGAAAATGCGATCCTGATCGTGGAGCTTGGGCATCATGCTTTGCCCTTCGACGCGCACGGGCTGCACCACGAAGACGACAATCAGAATGGCGATCAATCCGGCAAAGACAATGTCGCGGAACAGCGACCGAAGCTCGCCCCACAAACTGCCGTCGTCATCATCGCCGCGCAAAGACGACAGATCGTCAATCACTCGTATGTCGTTGTCATCATCGGGCGAATAGCCCACCCACTTCTCTTTTTTCATGTCCGACTTCACCCACTGCTTCTTCTTGAAACGGATTCTCTGACGCGGAAAACCTCAAACCGCGCGAAAAGATAGTACGGGGTCTTCAACGTGTCAAACATCGGGTTTGTTGCAACTTTGACGCTCAGCGACTGGTGTGGTTAGTGCTGAATCGTGCCTTCCAGCGACGTATCAATCTGCGTCTGAATGCCTCCGCCGAACAAAAACGCTTCCATGTTTTGGATCAAAAACTGTTGGTGTTCGGGGTTGATCGTGCTCAGTCCGTAATGGTTAATTAATTGGTTTTGCGTCGCCAGCCAGGCTTTCCAGCAAGCCTGGCAAATTTCCGCATGAATTTTTTTGCCGAGCGCACTGCCGAAAGGCGGCTTTTCCAGCGCGGGGAGTTTCTTGCCACAACGTGCGCATTTGATGACGTCAGCCATAAGTTCTCTCTCTTTCTGGGTTGTTAATGAAGCGCGGATTATCCGGCAGGCAATGCAGCTTGGCAACCGGTCAGCTTGAGAGCCGCTTGCTACGACGCACGGCGCTGGCTTAGCATAGCTTTTACCAGAACATCGCTCAGCGAAGAAAAATTCTGTTTATGAACCCATCGAATACCTGCGAAGACATTCGCAACATCGCAATTATCGCTCACGTTGACCACGGCAAAACCACGCTGGTGGATTCCATGCTGAAACAATCCGGCCTGTATCGTGCCAACGAAAAGATCGTTGAACGAGTCATGGATTCCATGGATCTGGAACGCGAACGTGGCATCACCATCATGGCCAAAAACACCGCCGTGCATTATGGCCAGACCAAAATCAACATTCTGGACACACCGGGGCACTCCGATTTCGGAGGCGAGGTCGAACGCGTGTTGAAGCTCGCCGATGGCGTCGCCCTGCTGGTGGATGCTTCTGAAGGCCCGCTGCCGCAAACGCGTTATGTGCTCTCCAAAGCGCTGGAACAGAAGCTGCCGGTCATTGTCGTCATCAACAAAATTGACCGCCAGGACGCCCGTCCGCAGGAAGTCGTCAACGAAGTTTACGACCTGTTCATTGATCTGGACGCGGCGGACGAACAAATTGATTTTCCAATTCTGTACGCCATTTCGCGCGACGGCATCGCCAAACACGAACTTGATCATGAAAGCGACAGCTTGCAACCGCTGTTTGAGCAAATCCTGAAAACGGTTCCGCCGCCTTCGGGCAACGAAGACGCTCCGCTGCAAATGCTGGTGGCGAATCTGGATTACAGCGAATACGTCGGGCGATTGGCGATT
>JAEUQP010000528.1 GCA_016789645.1 Acidobacteriota bacterium
CCGTCAATCAAACTCGCTGGCCATGGATTTACCAGGTGGAATGGTCGCCGAGCGGTCGTGAATTGTTCCTGTTGGCAGATGAACAGCCGGGCGGATTTCGCGATCAGCTTTGGCTGATGACCTGGCCAGAGGGCGACTTAAAACGCATCACCAATGACTTGAGTGATTATCACGGCATCAGCGTCGCCGCCGATTCCAACGCGTTGGTCACCGTACAGAGCAATCTGATTTCCGATCTTTGGATTGTCCCCCAGCAAGCCAGCGGACGGTCGCAACGGATTGCCCCTTTCAACGACCGGCGCGAAGGCTTACGCGGACTGGACTGGACACCGGACGGAATCCTGATTTTTACCTCACTGGAAAACGGACGCGAACAAATCTGGAGCATGCACGCAGATGGCAGCCAACGCTGCAACTTGACCTTGAGCGAAAGTGGCAACAGCAACAATTACTATCCCGATGTTTCGCCAGATGGCAAACATGTGGTTTTTGTTTCTGATCGTCAGGGAAAAACTCAGATTTGGCGTATGAACATTGACGGTAAACAGCAATACCCGCTGACGGAAGGGCACGATGACCTGGATCCGCAAGTTTCGTCCGATGGGCAATGGGTGATTTATTCATCGGCGAAATCAGGCAGCCGAACTTTGTGGAAAGTTCCCTTGGCGGGGGGCACGGGAATACAGGTCTCCGATCTGCCGGCAGAAGCTCCCGTCACTTCGCCAACCAGCAAGTTGATTGCGTGCATCTGGCGGGAGGCCGGAAAAAACTCGCAGCGCAAGATGGCGGTGGTTGATCCCGATAACCGCCAATCGCCACGATCGTATGCGTTGCCTGATGGTGCCACCTGGATTCGCTGGCTGCCCAATGGAAAGGCGTTGAGCTATGGCTTGACGCAAAACGGCCTGGCCAATTTGTGGGGCCAGCCGCTAACAGGTGAGCCGCCAAAACGGCTCACCGACCTGAGTTTTGAAAACGTCGCCTCTTTCGCCTGGTCGCGTGACGGCAAGTGGTTGGCGCTTACCCGTGTGCAGGAAATCAGAAGCGTAGTTTTCATCAATGGTCTGAAGTGATTGTGAGGAACAGTATGTGTCATTCCAAATTCACAAATATCCCAATGCTAAAGGTTCGGTTTGTTCTGATTGTCTTTTGGAGCGCGTTCCTGTTTGTGCCGGTCTGGGCACAGCAGGAACGACCGGCTGTGCCTTTATCTGCACAGCAATTGGATCTGAAATCGTTGAATATCCCGGAACTGATTCGGACAAGCGATCAAAAAGGCGCGGCCCTGCACCAACGGTTGCTGGAATTCACCTACATCCAAAAGCGAATCGAACGCGAGGCCGGCCCTAAAGACAAGGTGTACGAACGAATCAGAGAGTTCGAAGCCTATCCCATCAAAACAGAGGGGCGTCATCGTCACGTCCTTAGTTTGATCAAGAAAGATGGCGTGGCGCTTTCTGAAAAGCAGATCGAAATGAATCGTCAGTTGGCCGCCGCCGAAATAGAACAGGCCAGCAAGGAAGAAATCGCTCTCACTTCCCCGAGAGCCAGCGCCGCTGATCAGTACATCACTGCTGGCATCGGCATCGGTCCGGGCCAAAATGGAGAGGGCGTCTGGCTGGGCGTTTCGCAATTCCTGCGTCAGTGTCAATTTGATGACCCGCGTTTGGTGCAGTTTGCGGAGCGAGAAACGATTGGGCTTCGTTTGCACTCGTGCAATGGCGATCAGTTGGGAACGCGCGAACGATATCTTTCAAAATTGATTGGGCTTGTATGGATTGATGCGGCGGACAAAGTGGTTGTGCGACTGGAAGCCTGGCCGATCATGTCTGTATCTGACGCAAAACACCCGATGGACTTGTTCACCGAACGTCCGACAAACGAAGTCATTGTTTACGAGCAGCAACGCATCCAGAGCGGGATTTGGGCGCCGCGCCGCATTCGGCTGAATGGTCTCGGTAAAGCGGCGATGTTCAATGGCGTGGATAAAGACATGGTGTTTGAATTTAGCGAATACCGACACTTCAGCACGGAAATCAAAGAGACCGAAATCGTCGAACCGAAAAAGAAGCCAATTCCTTTTTAATTCTCGCTTGTCCCAAAATGGGATTGGCTCCGCAATCGTCAGATTACGCAGCCAATCCCAAAAAACATCTGCAATGTATTTACAACTCCAACTTTCGCAGCCGTAACGCGTTGGTAATCACCGACACTGAACTGAATGTCATTGCTGCGCTGGCGATCATGGGGCTGAGCAACAAGCCAAAGAACGGATACAAAATTCCCGCCGCCAGCGGCACGCCCAGCAAGTTGTAGACAAATGCGAAAAACAGGTTTTGCCGAATGTTGGCCATCACGGCGCGGCTCAGCGTGCGAGCGCGAACAATCGCTCGCAAATCGCCTTTGACCAAGGTCAGTCCGGCGCTTTCCATTGCCACATCGGTTCCCGTGCCCATGGCGATGCCGACTTCCGCCTGCGCAAGCGCCGGAGCGTCGTTGACGCCATCGCCCGCCATCGCCACCACGCGGCCTTCGCCTTGCAATCGTTTGACGGCCTCTGCTTTTTGATCGGGCAGGACTTCGGCGATGACCTCGTCAATGCCAAGTTCGCGCGCCACAGCTTCGGCAGTTTTGCGACTGTCTCCGGTCAGCATGACAATGCGCAACCCGTCGGCGTGAAGCTGCTGAATGGCTTCAGGCGTCGAAGCTTTGATTGGATCGGCCACGCCCAGCAATCCGGCAATCTGGCCATTCACTGCCGCCAACATGACGGTTTGCCCTTCGGCGCGAAGCTGTTCGGCGCGCTCGCCGATCACAGCATCAACCGTGATCGAAAGCGTTTTCATCAATGCTTGATTGCCCAGCGCAACTTGTTTGCCGCTAACTCGCCCAACGACGCCTTTGCCGGTCAGCGATTGAAAGTCGTCAACGCCGACCAGTTCAACTCCACGTTCCGACGCCGCTGCAACAATCGCCGCCGCCAACGGATGCTCGCTCGCGCGTTCCAAACTTGCCACCAACCGCAACAACTCTCTTTCCTTCTCCGCGTCTCCGTGTCTCCGCGTCTCCGCGTCAGCAAGAGCCAGCGACACCAATCGAGGCCGCCCTTCCGTCAGCGTTCCGGTTTTATCCACCACCAGAGTGTCAACTTTGGCCAGTGTTTCCAGAGCTTCGGCGTGTTTGATAAGCACACCCGCCGTTGCGCCTCTGCCGGTTCCAACCATCACGGACAT
>JAEUQP010000568.1 GCA_016789645.1 Acidobacteriota bacterium
TCGGGAATCTTTCGTCCGGCGATGCGTTCAGCCAGCCAGCCCAACATGAGTTTCGCCGGTTTGCGAACCAGCGGAATGTTGACGTTTTGCCCGACGCGCGCGCCAACCACCATATCCGCCGTTCGTAATTGTTCCAGCAACGCGGGAATTTGATCCGCCGGATACGTGCCGTCTGCGTCTGTGATACAAATCATGTCGTATTTGGCGGCGGTAATGCCGGTTTTCAGCGAAGCGCCGTAACCGCGATTCATCAAACTTTTCAACACTCTGGCTCCGGCGCGCACGGCTTCATCGGCTGTGCGATCCTGCGACCCGTCATCCACAACAATGATTTCATGTTCGACGCCTGCCTGTTGCAATGTCTTGCGAACATTTCGCACTTCCGCGCCAACCGCCGCTTCTTCATTAAAGGCGGGAATCACAATCGAAACCTGCAAAGGTGCTGTACTCATTTGCTCCTGTCACCACTGACAATCTCAGTTTTCTGTTTTTGGCGACAGACAAACACTTCGCCGCCACCCAACGTTCCCGGAAAGACTTTGACCACTTCAAAATCCTGTTCGATCACGCGCCATACGTCCGGACGATAAGCTTTGACCTGAATCGGAATCGTGTACACCAACCAGACGTCAGAATGACCTTGCCGCACGGCGTCGAGTTCCGTCTGTGTCTGGGCCGCCGCCCAGGTTGGCGCAAAGTATTTTTCGTACGCAACGCCCGCCAACCCAACCGCGACAACCGCATCGCCGCTGCGACGATTCCGTTCGACGAAATCGCGCGCGCCGGTGTAATTCTGTTTTGGCAAGGCGTAACAACGCGGAATCGTAGCCGTCGAAGCCGCAATCATCAAAATCGCCAATGCCGTGCCCGCCGTCGCCAACGAACGATCCGAAAGGTTTTCCGCCGGAATCACCCAGCGAAGCAATTGCGGCAACTGCAAAGCGCCGTTCACGGCAATCAACAACCCAAACCCCATCGCAAAGAAAAACAGACGCGGCCAGAAATTATGACTCCACAACAACGTAGTCACGCCGGCAAACACCGGCGGCAAAATCATCGAAGCCAGCGCCATCAAATCCCGCCGTAACAATCCCCACACACCGACACACACCATCACGCCACCCGCCAGCAAGACAATCACGGCGGAAAATCCAAGCTGCAAACTGCGCAAACTTTCCGTCACCAGCCACCACAGGCTGACCCATTCCGAAGGCTCAGACACTTCGTGAATGCCAGTTCCAAAAAATTCCGGCAACGCCAGCGCGTACACTTGCAAGGTCAGCGTTCCGCACAACGCCCAGGCCATGAATGGATACCAGCGTTGTTTGCCTTCCAGTCGCCTCGCGCCAAGCAGTTTCGGCGCAACCAGCCAAACCAGATACAGCACTCCATGAGCCGCGACGACAAAAATCATCGTCATGTGAACCCACGCGCCAATGGCCGTTACCGCGCCGTAGGCAATCCACCAACCCAGACCGCGTCCCCACGCTTCCAGCCACAACCAGGTTGCCAGAGTCGTGAACAGCATCAAGCCCATATACCCACGCGCGTTCTGCGAAAACCAGATGTGGTGATACGACAACGTCAACAACGTGCAACTCAGCAA
>JAEUQP010000593.1 GCA_016789645.1 Acidobacteriota bacterium
GTGGTTGATGGGCGAACCGTTCTGCGACAGGGAACGGAAGTCATTGGGCGCGTGACGCTGGCCGAAGCCGCCGGGCGCGTGTTCAAAGGCGGCCGATTGCACATCACCTTTGACCGCATTCGCATTGACGGACAGGAACAGAAACTCACCGCCGTCATCAAATCCGCTTCGGATTTCACGCGCGACGAAAAGATCAAAACCGATGACGAAGGAACGCTCAAAGGCGGCAAAGACGGCGGCAAGACGCTGCAAAACGTCGGCGCTGCCTCGGGTATCGGGATGATCGGCGTGACGATTGCCATTTTGGCCGGACGCGATAACAACGGTTTCGGCGGATTTTACGGCGGCATCAGCCAGGGAGGCGCGGTCGCCGCCGGAGCGGTTCTGGGCGGCAGCGTCATCACCGGATTGTTGATGACCAAAGGCAAGGAAGTCCGATTGGATCAAAACGCCATCATCCGATTGAGACTGGAACGCCCTGTGGCAATCGGCTGATTTCAACACACGATGAATTACAAACCCAGCGATCTGTTCGTAGGCATTGTGGATTTCTTTTCCGTGCTGTTGCCTGGCGCGGTGCTGGCTTTCGCTCTCCAACTGGCGAAAGTCGGCTTCATTGAATCCCAACTTGCCGGTCTCTCCTCACAGACAAAATGGATTGTCTTTGTGATCGCCTCTTATTTGCTGGGACATTTTGTGTTTTTGATTGGCGCGGCGTTTCTGGATCATTTGTATGACGCGACTTACGTCAAACGACAACAGGCCAAACGCGGCGCGCGATTGCTGAAACATGCCGCCAGCATCAAACGCGCTGCTTTGCAGGATGCGCATAAAATCGAAAACCACTTCAAATGGGCGCGCGCGTTTATCAAATTGAAGAAACCGGAAATGGCTGCTGATATTGATCGGTTGGAGGCCGATTCAAAATTTTTCCGAAGCCTGACGGTTGTTGCGGGGGCAGGCTGGATTCTGATTGGGTATTACACGCAATCGTTTACGGCTTTGCTGTTGTCGGCCAGTGTCATTTTGCTGTGGGAAATTCGGCTGTACACTCCAGCGCCAAAATGGAAAAAGAAACATCCGCGGCTTCAAGCAGCCCGGCGTATGTTCAAACGGTTGAAGAGATTAAAGCTCATCTTGATTTACCTGTTCGGGGCGGTTCTGGCGCTGGTTTCAGGCGCAATTCTTTGGGAAGGAACCTGGCGGCTGACGGTGGGGTGTTTTGCCTTGCTGTGTTTGTCTTCCTGGCGATATGCCGATCAACGATGGAAGATGACTCAAACCGCTTATTTGTACTTCGTCTTGCTCAACCAGCCGGAAAAAACTGCGCCGTCGCGACCTGCAATTCCGCAATTTGAAGTTTGAAAATCTCAAACGGACTCTTATTCAACGCAAAAGGAGAAATCTGACGATGCCCGCCAAAAAAGCTGCACCTGCAAAAGCTGCAAAACCGGCGAAAGCGCCTAAAGCAACGAAAGCCGCAAAACCCGCTGCGACGACGGCCAAAGAATCCACGCTGCTGAACGTCGGCGCGAAAGCTCCGGCCTTCAGTTTGAAAAACACCGAAGGCAAAACCGTCAAACTCAGCGACCTGAAAGGCAAAAAGGTTGTCTTGTATTTTTACCCGAAAGACATGACGCCGGGATGCACTGTGGAAGCCTGCGGGTTTCGCGACGATTACGCGCAACTGAAAAAACGCGGCGTCGAAGTGATCGGTGTCAGCGGCGACGATCAAAAATCTCACCAGAAATTCACCGAAAAGTATTCGCTGCCATTCACGCTGCTGTCCGATCCGACGCACGAGATGATGGAAAAGTATGGCGCTTGGGGCGAAAAGAGCCTTTATGGTCGAAAGTACATGGGCGTGTTGCGAATCACGTACATCATTGATGAAGAAGGCCGCATCACCCATGTTTTCGACAAGGTGAAAACAGCGACTCATAGTAAAGACATAATAGCGGCACTGTAACTGGGGATGTTGCGGACTTTTATAAAACCACTGGTGTTTGTGCTGCTTTTCAGTCTGGGGCTGGTCGGTCTGGGGCTGGTAAGTGCCGAACAACCGCCAATCAAAACCTACTCAGCCAATCAAGGCTTGGTGCATGATCGAATTTTCAGAATCATGCGCGACTCGCATGGCTTTTTGTGGTTTGGAACCAATGACGGACTGTCACGTTTTGACGGCCAGAACTTCGTCAACTACACCACTGCAGACGGGTTAATTCATACTCGGATTGAAGACATTGTCGAGAGCCGCGATGGAACTTATTGGATAGGCACACTGGGCGGATTGAGCAGTTTTGTGCCGTCGCGAGATTCTCTGCCGTTTCTTCGCTCCAATTCCAGCCAACCGCTTTTTACCAACCACGTCATCCACGGAGACAAAAACGCGAACGTCATCGCTTCGTTACTGGAAGACCGCGCCGGTCAGTTGTGGATTGGCACTCAAGCCGGATTATTTCGTTTGAATCGAACAGCGACTGATCCGACCAAACGATTTGAGGCCATTTCAGTGGGCTTTCCCAACAAGCCAGACAATTTGTTTGAAGTCGTGCTAATGGCCGAAGACCACGAAGGCAGTTTGTGGCTGGGGTCAATTTTCGGTTTATCGAGACGGTTGCCTGATGGCCGATTTGTTCACTATTCGGTCAAGCCGGGCGAAGGCACTGATTCAATTCGCGCAATTGTCGAAGATCGAGAAGGCCGATTGTGGATTGGGCAACAATCCGGGTTGATGATCTACAAACCCGAACCGGCAGCGGCGGCCAAGTCTGGATTCATTGCGCTGGAAAAAATCGCTCAGCAAAACAGCTCGCCAAACTTACAAGACGGAAAACTGATTTTGCCGGCAATTCCGGGCGAAGCTCGTTGGTACACCACGGCCGATGGTCTGGAAGATCAACGCGCGCGAGCGATTTGTGAAACCGCTGATGGCCATGTCTGGATTGGAACTTTGACAGGCGGACTGTCCGAATTCGATGGCCAGCGATTTCGGAATCTGACCACAGGGCAAGGCATCAGCCGGTTGATTACTGCTCTGGCCGAAGACCGCGCAGGCAATCTGTGGGTAGGCGCTCGCGTTGGTGGGGTGACCAAAATCGCGCGCAGCGGCTTTATGACTTATCGCCTGGCGGATGGATTGGGCAGCACGGATGTGTTTTCTATCTTCGCTGACCGCGACAAGCGAGTGATCGTGTTCAACAACGACTGGACGATCAATCAATTCGACGGAAAGCGGTTTACCTCGGTCAAACCGAATTTGCCTGAAAAAGTGAAAGGTTCGTCCACCGGAAATCGCCCGACTATTCAGGCTCATGATGGCGAATGGTGGGTGGCGACGGGCGAGGGGCTGTTTCGATTTCCGGCTGTCGAAAGCATTGAAGAATTGGCGACCGTCAAACCAAAAGCCGCTTATTTTGAAAGCGATGGGCTGGCCAGCAACAACATCACGCGAATGATGGAAGATTCGCGCGGCGATTTGTGGATCAGTTCGTATACGCCGCCGGTCACGCTGACTCGATGGGAGCGCGCGACTGGCAAGTTTTACCGTTACGCCGAAAGTGACGGGATTCCCTCTAACAACTGGGCACACGTTATGGCCGAAGACCGCGCGGGCAATATCTGGATGGGGTTGCATTACGGAGAATTGATGCGCGTGCGAAATGGCAAAATCGAAGTCTTTCATCATTCGGACGGTGTGCCACAAGGCATGATGCTTGGTTTGTATTGCGATAGCGTCGGGCGAATG
>JAEUQP010000601.1 GCA_016789645.1 Acidobacteriota bacterium
GAAACATCAGCTTCGGTTCGTGGATGAAGGCGCAGGCCAGCGCCAGTCGCTGTTTCCATCCGCCGGACAATTTTCCGGCGCGACGATCGAGATACGGTTCCAGGTGAGTCATGGCAATCGCGTCGTCTTTTCGCCGCCGCAAGTAATCGCCGCGCAACCCATACACTCCAGCGTAAAACTCTATGTTTTCGCGGACGGTCAGGTCTTCATACAGGCTGAACTTTTGCGACATGTACCCGACGTGCTGGCGAATTTCATCGGCCTGGCGAACACAATCGAGTCCGAGCACCTGGCCGCTGCCTTCGCTTGGCATTATCAAGCCACACAACGCCTTAATCAGCGTTGTTTTGCCCGAACCGTTCGGCCCCAGAAAACCATAAATCTCGCCTTGTTCGACAGCAATGGAAACTCGATCAACAGCAGTGAATTTGCCGAAGCGGATGGTTAAGTTGGTTGTTTTGATTGCTTCCATCTTTGAGTAGACAGTAGTCAGTAGACAGTAGTTTTATGGCCAAACTGAGTATGATTTTTGAATTCGTTTTTGGCCAAATCAAGATCAGCAGAAGCTCGGCGATTACCTGCTGTTTACTTCCAAACTACTTTTCCAGAGTTACGTCGGCAGCCATTCCCGGCTTCAATTTGCCTTCGCGGTTGTCAATACGGACTTTGACGCCGAAGACCTGATGATTGCGTTCGTCGCGGCTTTGCACGTTGCGCGGCGTGAATTCGCCTTGCGAATTGATCTGGTCAATTACGCCGTCAAACAAGCGGTCGTTAAAGGTGTCAACTTTGATTTTGGCTTTCTGGCCAACTTTGACCAGACCAAGTTGTGGTTCGGGAATGAAAACGCGCACGTAGATTTGATCTTTTTCGAGCAATCGCGCGACGGTTTGATTCGGCGTCAATAAATCACCGGGACGCACGCTGAGAACTTCGACCGTTGCTGCGGTGGAGGCTTTGACTTCGCCTTCGGCAAGCTGAACGTTGATTTGTTCCAGTCGCGCCTGGGCTTCAGCCAGTTGAGCACGCGCATCGGCGATTTCTTCGGCGCGAGGGCCAGCCAGCACCAGCTTTTCAGCCTGTTGCGCTTGCCGAAATCGTTCTTCGGCGGCGCGAATGTCTTCTTTACGGCTGCCATTCAGCAACAAATCGAGTCGCTTTTTTTCCGCATCGCGTCGGGCGCGGACGTTTTCCAGGCGGAATTTGGCGGAATCAAACTCTTGTTGGGAAATATCGCCCGAAGCTCGCAATCGTTCCGTTCGTTGAAACGCGAGTGTTGCATTGTTCAGGTCGGCTTCGGCAGCAGCGACTGATGCGCGCGCTTGTTCAACTTCTTCCGGCCTGGGCCAGGTCTTGATGGATTCCAAAGTCGCCTGAGCCGTCGCCGTGGCCGCACTGGCCTGAGCCTTCTCTTCCGGACGAGCGCCACGCAGCAACCGTTCCAGCCGTGCTTGTTGCTGCTCCACTCGCGCTTCTGCCTGAGCTTTCTGCGCCTGCAATTCGGCGATGTCGAATTTCACCAACGGCTGACCGGCAGTGACTTCCTGGCCTTCCTCGACCAGCACCGCTTCAATGCGCCCGCCGACTTTCGACCCCACGCGAATTTCCCGCGTTTCAATTGTGCCGGAAAACACCGTGTCCTCTTTTTTGCCAAACCCCTTGCCCGAACAATTGACAGCGATTCCGACAAGTCCCAGAACCAGCGCAGGGAAGAGGACTTTCGACCAGTTGTTGCTCATTCGTACGTTTCTCCAAAGTTGTAACTGTAATTACTTTTGCCAAGTAAGTAAGTACACACTTACTATAGAGCGATGAAAATCTCAATCGTCGGCAAAAAAATGTGTGCTTTGCGGAGCAGGAGGCGCATCCAGGTTTTTCGTGAACCGGAACAAGCGGAAACTCGTTTTATCAAGGGTTTGAGGTGAATCGTCGCCTTGACTTATGAATCATGTTGCCGGATAAATGGGACGAGAATCAGGCGACTGGACATGTGATTTTTAGCATTAGAGCCTTATGTGAACCTCAATCGCAGACCGAGGCGTGAGCGAATTGAGAATGGAGCCAAGAGAGGCGCATGCACGAGCTGAAGAAGTGTAATTCTTGCGGCAATACTTACCCGAGCAATCTTTCCTTTTGCTTGAATGAC
>JAEUQP010000605.1 GCA_016789645.1 Acidobacteriota bacterium
TCACAACAACCAGGCGCAATTCAGTGCCATGAAAGGCAAATTCGGATCGTTGGCCGAATTGAATCAGGCCGGACTGATTGATTCCAACTTTGCCAGTGGCCAGGCTGTCAGCGGTTACGTTTACACTTCTACCGAAGCCACGCCCGACCAATACTGCGTGCAATCCACGCGGTCGAGCGCCACGACGGCCTCGCGCGATTTCAATGTCATCGAAGATGGAACCATCCGTTACGTCGAAGCCAAAACTCCAAGTGCCGTCCCGCACGGCGGAGGTTCTCCGCTGGCAGGTGCCGGCGCCGGCGGAGCGACTGGCCAAGAAGCGGCTAAACCGCAGCAATAAAACTTGATCAGTTTTACAGATGAACTTTCAGGCAGGCTTTTTGAAGCATTTTGGCTTCAGGCCTGCCTGAAGCTTTTGGGCTGCCAGTCAGCCCGCTTTACTGCCAACTTCCGCGCAAACTATAATCGCAGTCTCGTTCATTCCCTTGAAATCATCGCAGTTAATTTGGAGGTCGAGTTATGAAGAAGCGTCGCTGGTTTGCCTGTGCGGCTGTCATTTCGGTTGTGGTTTGGGTCTGTGTCGGAATGTTTTCCGCAGGCGCACAGCAGGCTCAATCGCAGAATACCCAGCAGAAAAATCAGCCGCCCGCCGGTCAGCAGAAACCCGGAGACCCAACGAAACCGGCTGGCCAGCAGGACCCGGAACCCGCCAAGTTGCAAGAATTCACGGTCAACGTGCGGTTGGCGGTTACCGTGACCGACAACAAAACCGGGCGGTACGTGGTTGATCTGAAACAAGCAGACTTTGAAGTTTTTGAAGACAAAGTGCCGCAGGAAATTTTGAATCTGACAGCTCAGACCGATTTGCCGCTGGACGTGGCGGTGTTGATGGATACGTCCAACAGCGTCAAGCCCAAGTTGAAATTTGAAAAGGACGCGGCGGTTTCGTTTTTGCAGACCATGCTGACTTCGCGCAAAGACCGCGCGTTGTTTGTGACCTTCGATTCGCAAATTGAACTGCATCAGGATTTCAGCAATCGCATTGATTTGCTGACCAAAGCAATTGACAAGGTAAAAGCGCAAGGCGAAACCAAAATGTACGACGCCATCTATCAAATTTGCGAAGAAAAGATGTTGTCGCCCGCGCTGGCGGGGCGTCGTCGCGCGATGGTTGTTCTGACCGATGGCGAAGACACGGTCAGCGAACGCGAACTGAAGGACGCGATTGAAATCGCGCAGCGGTCGGAAACCATTGTCTACGTCATCAGCACCAAGGCCGCAGGATTTTTTGGTGTGCAAGCTGGAATGGTGGACAAGAAAGAAGACAAGGATTTGAAAAAGCTGGCCGAAGACACTGGCGGGCGCGCGTTTTTCACATCGGAAGTGATTGAACTTGAACGGAGCTTTTCAGCGATTGCACGCGAACTTCGCAGCCAGTATTCCATTGCGTACCAACCGGTGAATGACAAATACGATGGCAAATATCGCCGGATCGAAGTTCGTTTGCCGAATCACAAGGATTTCAAAGTCAGAACGAAGACCGGTTATACGGCAATTCCGCCGCGAACGGTGACCGGCGTGCAAGCAAATCCGCAGTGAGTTTACGAAAAGCCGTTTGCCACCCTTTCGCAACGGCAATCAGCAACCGCGCGATGCGGTCAAGGAGAAGGCAGTATGAAACAAATCAACAAGGGTCGAATCGTAAGTCTGATTGTCGTGATGGTGGCAGCGGCAATTGGCTTTGGCTTTGCATTACAATCCGGCGTCAATGCTCAGGACAAAAAACAAACCCAGCAGAAACAAGACCCGCAGAAACCTCCGAAAAAAGACGAAGAACTGCAAACGCTGAAAATCGGCACTCAACTGGTCAACGTGCTGTTCAGTGTGCAGGATAAACAAAACCGTTATCTGAACGAACTGACTCAGGAAGACGTTGTCATTCTGGAAAATGGCCAACCGCAGGAAATTTTCGCCTTCAAGAAAGAATTCGATTTGCCATTGACGATGGCGATTTTGGTGGATGTCAGCGGCAGCGAACAATACACCTTGCCGCTGTTGAAAGAAGCCGGAGGACGGTTTGTGGATTCCGTCATTCGGTTTGGCAAAGACACAGCCGCCGTTCTGAAATTCGAAGGCGAAACGACCATCATGCAGGATTTGTCTTCCAACCCAGCGCGCATTCGCCGCGGATTGGATCAGATCGAATTTGTCGCTCCTCCGCCGGTGGGTGTGTTTGGCGGGCCGACTCCGCCGATCAATGGTGGTTCGCGGCAGGGCGGG
This sequence comes from Acidobacteriota bacterium, assembly GCA_016789645.1. GTDB lineage: Bacteria > Acidobacteriota > Blastocatellia > RBC074 > RBC074 > RBC074. Next base: position 2,281 of record JAEUQP010000605.1, read on the forward strand.
ACTTCGATGTACGACGCGATTGTCGCCACCAGCGCAGACATGCTGGCCAGACAGCCCGGACGTAAAACCATTATTTTGATTACCGATGGCCAGGACACCACCAGCCGCATGAAAATCGGCGACGCGATTGATGAAGCCTTGAAAGCGGAAGTCGTGATTTACGCCATCGGCATTGGCGATCAAGGACGCTATGGCATTGACGAAGGCACGTTGCGGAAAATCTGTGACGCCACCGGAGGCCGCGCCATTATTCCGAAAAATAACAGACAACTGGAAGAAGCCTTTGCGCAATTGGAACGCGATCTGCGCCAACAGTATTTGCTGGCTTACGAACCGAAAAACGACGCAACTGATGGCAGTTTTCGCAAACTGGAAATTAAGCTGAAAAACAAAACCGACAAAGAGATGAAAGACTTGAAGGTTCGTCATCGCAAAGGGTATTACGCGCCGAAAGGATGACTTTCGGTGGTTGGTGGTCGGTGATCGGTGGCTGGTAAAAAACGCTACTGATTACTGACCGCCAAACTGTCATGAATGATTATCCAACCACTCACGATTAATCCCACACTGACCACCGACCACCAGCCACCGACCACCAACACTTCCCACTGGAAAAACGATTTCTATCTTTGGCTGCCGCTGGCTTGCATGTCGTGGTGGCTTGCCTGGAAGTACCAGGACCGGTTCATTTCTGACTGGGACGGATTCGATTACACCAGTGCCATCGTCGAAGGGAAGTACTCCGTGCTCGGATTGGGGCGAGCGTTGTTTCTGGGCTACAACCATTTGCTGTGGCGAATT
>JAEUQP010000659.1 GCA_016789645.1 Acidobacteriota bacterium
CGAAGTCGTTTCGATTCGACCGACGACGACGATCGGCTGTTCCATCGGCTGTACCCAGCTTTCGGCGGAAAGTGTAAAGCGTTGCGTGGTTTCTTCTTCGGTGATCAGCACACCGTTCAATCCCACATCCGTGACGATTACGCCGTGCGGCAAATTGCGAACATCAAACGGCACACGACCGGAAAAGCCGCGCTCGCGTTGGACTCGAAGCGAAACCGTCGCCTTGCCGCCCGGTTCCAATACGACTTGTTCCGGTTCTGACCAGACCAGCAACTCAGGCTTGGGCGCGACGGAAACAGCAGCGATTCGTTCCTCAGTTTTCCATTCCCGAACAATTGGTTTGCCATTGGCAATGGCCGTGGCCTGAATCCGCAGCGGAAAACTGGTCGTTGCTCCTTCGGCTGCCGAAAGCAAGATTACAGTCGAAGTTTGTCCCGAACGAATTACGGCTTCGCGGGCAGTGAACCCTGTTGGCAGATCAAGCAGTTTAACCGTGATGTCGCCATCAAAGCCGTCGTTGCGATAGGCCGTCACGGTAATCGGCGACGCCGATCCGGCGGGAACATTCGGATTTTCAGGATCGGCAAACAACACAAAATCCGGCTCCGGTTCGTGAATCGTCAACCGGTACGCGTAACGTTCGCCTTGCTGGCCGCGCACGTCGCTGATTTTGACGATGTAATCGCCGTCTTCCGGCGCGGTGAAATGCAGTTTGGAATCTTTGCCATACATCGGGCCGCCATCATCATTGCGGTTGTAAAACGTCACCACCGGCAAACCATTTGTCGGCAATTTTGTGCCGGGCGCGTGCAGCGAAACTTTGTAAACAGTCGAACCATTGGCGTGCGCTTCGGCGGTTGTGCCTTCGTACGTCAATCGTTGTCCCTGAAAACTTTTGAAGGAAATGTCTTCGTCGGGCGTTTTCGGCAGTACATCCACCTGCACGAGTTCGTTGCCTGCCATCAGCATGTCGTTGACGAAAATGCCGTTCCAATGCGTGATGCGAAATCCGCGCGATGCCGAATCTCGGTCGTTCAGCGTCATTTGCGTTTCCAGCAGGCAGCGCGCCAACACGCGCGGAATTGAATTGCCTTTGGCATCCAGCACTTCGATCACCGAATCCAGCGGCGAGCCAAATCGCTGCGCGCCAATTTCCAGTATGAGTTGTTGCCCTTTGCGCGCTTTGAAACGGTAGTGGTCAGCTACTGACGAAGTAGAGACGGAGGGATTCCCAGAAGGCGAGAAAGAGGGAGAAGGCACTTTGTCCCTTTTTTCCTCTGACCCTCTTTCCCAGATTCGTCCGTTGATGGTTACTGGCCACGACACCAATTGAGCCGAAGTTATAGAAGTTGGCTGATTCTGTTCCATCACTTCGGCATGCGAGCCAACGGCCATTCGAAGCGTGTTCGAAGAATCGCCCTTGACGGAAGACAGCATCAACGCTGTCGAATCGTTCCAACCGGTTTTCTTTTGTGGCATGACCAAAGCTTTTTGGTCCGGCAGGTTAAAACCGAAGGCGGCGATTTCCGTGCGGGTGTCGGCTTGAACGCCGAGCGGAAAAGCATGTGTCAGATAGGTGAGTTCGCCGATATTCAACCGGTAACCGTATTGATTCATCTGGCCCTGACGTTCCAGATCGGTGATGCGTATGACGTAATGGCCGTCGCGCGTGAATGTGAACCCAAGCAGCGAATCGCGGCTGGCTCCATTGTCGTTGTTGGTTGCAAGCTGCGCTCCTTGCTCGTCAAACAACGTCAAAACCGAATCCAGTCGCGAATTCAGCATCGAAGCCACGACTTCAAAAACGATCGTCTGACCGGCTTTGGCGGCAAACCGGAATTGATCGCTATCGCCGCGCCGTTGCAATTCGCCAACAACCGTCACAGGCAACTGGATCGTTTGCGGTTCGCTATCGCTGGATTCTCGCTCTCGAATTTCCGGCAATGTGCCAACGATGATCCGTCCTGTGTTTGTGGTACCCAAAGGGGTGCGGATGCGAAAACTGTACAAGCCCGGAATGGCTTCGTCAGAAATTTTGGCTTCAATGGTCAGGCGATGCTTGGTGGATTTGTCCACGATCAATACGGCGGTCGGGTTTGAGCGCGTGTGCGGTTCGCGCACCAGTTCGGAATTGAGCACAATACGGGACGTGATGCCGGGCTTGCTCCACAACACTTCGCTGGCGTTGGTCAGGTTGTATCCGTCCACTGTGAACGTGACGGTCGAACCGCGTTTGCCGCCCATCGGCGAAGTTGTGGTGATGTAAGGTTGTGCCACCTGCGCTTGAACTGTTGCAGCGCTCATCAATGTGAACAAAAGCCAGAATAGTTTTTTCATCGCAAAATCCTGTCGAAATTTTCGTCACTTTACAGGAAGACTCTTTCCTGTTGCCGGATCATAAAATCCAATCGAACCGTCATACCGTCCAACTGCCAATCGTTTGCCGTCAGGGCTGAAGGAAAGCGAAAAAATCCAGTCGGATTGTCGTTCCGCTGAATGAAGTTCTTCGAGTTTTGCGGCATCCCACAGCTTGAGCGATTTGTCTGCTCCAGCAGTCGCCAGCATTGTGCCGTCGGGCGAATAGGCCAGAAAGTTGATGGCGTCCTCGTGCGCGATCAGCGATTTCACTTGCCGGCCTTCTGTCGCGCCAATTTCCCAAATGCGAATGATGCGGTCGGCTCCGGCTCCAGCCAGCAATTTGCCCGTTGGATGAAAGGCAATCGTATTCACGGCGTCCAGCGCGTCGCTGAATGTGTACAGTCGCGCGCCTGTGGTTACGTCCCAAATCTTCACGGTGCGATCTGCCGAAGCAGATGCCAACAGCTTTCCGTCTGGACTGAAGGTGACGGCGAAGACGGCATCCGTGTGATCTTTCAGCGTTTTCCATTCCGTTCCGGTGGCGACATCCCACAACTTGATCAGTTTGTCGTAGCTGCACGTCGCTAGCCATTTCCCATCGGGGCTGAATGCGACGGAAAAGATGTTGTCTCGATGACCGCGAATCGTGTGCAGTTCCCGGCGTTGAGTAACATCCCAGATTTTCAGTTCGCCAAATTGAGCGGGATTGCCTCCCGCCGCCGCCAACAGCTTGCCATCGGCGCTGAACGCCAACGCGCGAACCTGATTTACGAAGCCGGAAATTGGCGCAATGGCTTTGGCAGTTTTGGCGTCGCGCAATTCAACCAATTGATACCTGGCAAGCGCGATCAACGAATCGGCAGGATGAAAGGCAACGGCGCTGACGGCGGCAGTTACATCTTTGGTGGGTTTGAGCGCAGGCAGTGACGCTGTGGATTCAGCCGTAGAGGAGACAGGTTTGGCAGCGGATTTGTCAGGGCCATGTGCTCCGGCGTCTATCCAGATTTTGATGAGTTTGATTTCGTTTGCACTGAGTTCATCGCCAAGCGGCATTCGTGGTTTGACCGTGCCCACGATCATTTTGACCAGCAGGCTTTCGTCACTGTTGCCAGGAACAATCGGAACGCCACGCTTTCCGCCAGCCATCAAGGCTTCGTACGATTCCAGATTCAAATCGCCTTTGCGCGTGGTGTGGTTGTGGCAAGCAACGCACTTTTCCAGCAAGAGCGGCTCGATTTGTTTGGCGTAACTCGGCTTGGTTTGAACTGCGTGTGCGGACGAAATGGCAATGGTCGCCAATGCTGCGAACGAAATCAGTAAACAGAAAATGGAAAGGCGCGCACGGTTGAGTTGCGTGGAAATAAACATGGTGTTGAGTTGATGAATCCTGTGACGATTTACCGCAGGCGGAGCTTACGCCAACTCGTGTGCGAGGTGAAGTGAGGATTGGCGTTCGACAGGCAATGCAGCTTGGTTAGCGCAACCGGGATTCGGCCTCAGTCAAACCGGCTTGGGCGCGTTTCGATTCCGGGCGCAGCTTCAGAGCTTCGGAATAATCACGTCGCGCCGCTTCATAATCCTGCTTGCTCAGCTCCAGATCAGCGACGGTCAGCAAGCCTTGCAGCTTTTTCAGGTCTGCCAGGCGAGCCGAGATTTGAGAGGCGTCTGTCGCTTGAGCATTGGCTTGCAGGTAATCGGTATACAGTTTGATCGCCTCAGCGTACCGTTCTTGCTGTTCCAGTTCGCGCATTGGTTTGAATCGTTCGTCTTCCTGTGTGGTGACAGGAACCGTCGAATTTGCAGGCAAAGCCGTCGTGGCGGATGTTTCTTCCGAAGGCGAAGTCCGCGACCACAGAAAATACCCACCAGCAACTGCCAAGAGGCAAAGCAGTACAGCGCCAGCGACAATCAAACCGGCCGATCCGTTTCGTCGCGCGGGCATAACCTGAGGTGCAGGTTGTGATGATTTGGGGGTGATGGTCGTCTGAAACTGATCGGGCGCTGCCGGTTTGGCGGGCGTAGTCGCCATCGGTTGTCGTTTGACATTGGGATGCGTGGATTCTGCCGGAAGTACTTCGGTGGTCAGCGGTGCGGGTTGTGTCGGGGATTCCAGCACTTCCGTCATTGAATGCGTGAGCCCATTTGCCGCGACGGCAACGCTGGCTGGTTGATTGATCGCATTCGGACGTTCGTATGCAAGCAACGCGTCCAGAAAATCCGCCGCCGAGGCAAATCGCTCTTCAGGTGCTTTGGCCAAAGACCGCATAACAATCTTTGCCAGCGGTTCCGGAACTTGCGGCGCCAACTGCGATAGCGCAGGCGGCGAAAGTTCCATGTGGCCGCGCAGCACTTCGTATTCCGAACCAGTTTCCGAATAAGGAAATGGCAAACGTCCGGCCAACGCTTCGTAAAACGACACGCCCAAGCTGTACAAATCCGAACGCGCATCCACTTCCAGTCCGCGAATCTGTTCTGGCGACATGTATTCCACCGTGCCGGGATTGAAGCCGGTGCGCGTCATACTGCGTTCGCCCGCCAATTTGACGATACCGAAATCCGTGATCTTTAGGCGCGCCATGCCATCCAGCAACAAATTCGCAGGTTTGATGTCGCGGTGAATGATGCCTTTCAGCGGGCGACCGGATTCATCCACGTAACTGAAGTTGTGCGCGTAATCCAGCGCCGCCAGTGCCTGTTTGAAAATCGCCACCGCCTGATTTGCTGCGAGCGCGCCTTGGCGTTTCAGCAGGTCGCGCAAACTCATGCCATTCACGAATTCCATCACCAGATAATAATTTTCCGGCGAGGTGAAAAATTCGTACACGCGGACGATGTTCGGATGATCGAGTTGTGATTGGATGTAGGCTTCGCGCACGAATCGCGCTTTGAGTTGTTCCTGCGCCTGTGGCGGAAACGACGACAGTAGAATGGATTTGACGACGACCTCGCGCGGCAGCGTTTGGTGGCGACCGCGATAGACTGCGCCCATTCCACCTTGCGCCAATTCGCCAGAGATCAGGTAATTGCCAATGATTTTTCCGACCATAGATGCTTTTCTGGGTACGCACGGCTACCAGCGTGCAGCACGCTGGTAGCCGTGCGACTCAGGGTTAAACGACATTCGACGATTTGATTGCGTTGATGACGGTTTCCGAAGCGCCCAGCGAGCGAAGCTGGCTGAGCGCCGATTCGCGCGGTTTGAACTTGATGCCGTATTTTTGCAGCGCGGCAACGATGCGATCTTCGGG
>JAEUQP010000765.1 GCA_016789645.1 Acidobacteriota bacterium
GGAAATGGAATGTCTTTTCCGCCAGCATCAAGCGAAGCCGAACGCAACATCGGCTTGAACGGATCGCCGCCCACCCATTTGGCAGGTTCAACCGGCTGGCCATCGTAATGCGCGTAAAAGATCAAGGTGCGCGTCGCGCCCGGCGTCAAAATTTCTCCGTACACAACCGGCGGAGCTTCCGGAACTTCTGGCATTTCAAGCAGGCGCGTTTTCACGCCACGGCGTTCCAGCATCTGCGCAATCAAATTGGCGTTGCGTCCAATGTTCGCCTTGTCCGAAGCCACGTTCGGAATCGAAAGCAAATTGACGTATTCCGCCATGATTTCATGCTCATGCGTTTGGCGATAACTTTTGGCTGCCTTCGCCGCAGGGGATGTTTGCGCGAACGAGTGTGTTGCCAGAAACAGCACAACCGCGATCAAGAGAAGGTTTGCTTTCAATCTTGTCTCCTTGTTGAGAGGGCTTCAAAGCTCAGATTTCAAATTTGAGATTTAACGGATTTACGATTCAAGAATGATGGTTGCCATCGGCACACGCTGGCCGCTGGCGTCATCGGAAATTCCCTGCTCCCGGCAATACTGCAAATTCACCATCGCCAGTTTCAGGTTCAATTCATCGAGCGGAACCAGATGCGCTTCGTCCAAATCAGTAATCGCATCGGTCGCAGTGAAATTCAGCGGACAAAAATCCACTTCGGATTCGCCATCGTCGGCTTCCAACAACAACGGCAAGCCCTGTGTGCGGCAAATCAACGGACGCGCAGCGTAAATCGAACAGCGATCATCCACCAGCATAGGACAAGCTGTCGGCTCGTCGTGTGCTTCCAGCTCCAATACGTCACGAGCTTGCTGTGCCAATCGCTGGCGAAGCGATTCCGGCAAGGCGTCCACAGCTTGGCGAACGGCGGCGGCTTCGACTGCAAAGACAGACAAATGATGATGGCAACATCCGCTGCATCCGGAACGACAAACCAGATGCCGGGCGTATTGCGACGAAAGTCTTGCCGTCAGCTTGTCCACGTATTCAATCAGTTGGCGATAGGATTCTGTCACGGCAACGATTGTAATCGAAGCTTGTAGAACTGGCACCGGGCAGAATTGCACTGGATGAATTTGCTGAAACATCGCCGTGCGCAGTCGCGTATGGCGAGGTGCAACAAGGTTCGATTCCGCCTGCAAAATCATTTGTGCCGTGTGAAAGGAGGCTTTTTATGGGCGAAGCAATTGGCAAAGTTCTTTTCGTGGTGATTGCCTTGATCGTGATCGCTTCGGTTGGCTCGTTGATTCTTTCCGTTTTGGGATTGGTGCTTGGGCTGATTCCGCTGTTGGTCAAATTGGCGGTGTTCGGCGGGCTGATTTACCTGGGCTGGATTGCGTTCAACAAACTCACCAAATCATCTCAAACGCTTTGAGCCTGAAGCTCGATCCGTTCTGTCAGGTTTAGTCAAAACCGCTCGCTTCTGTTCGCCGAACTTGTCTCCAAACGCATTGGCCGGTGAACAGTGGCGAGCGGTTTTTCTGTTTTGAAATTAGGCCGCAGCCATGCGCAGTTCGCAGCTTTCTACCAGAATCTGCAACTCGCTGAACCGTTCGATCAGAAAATCCGCGCCGGCTTCGGCCAGTTCCGTCCTGCCACGAAACCCAGGAATGTATCCACATGTTTTCATCCTGGCCGCGCGCCCGGCGATCACATCGAATTTCGTATCGCCGACCATCAAACAATTCGCTGGTTCGACGCCGCAACAACGCGCGGCTTCCAACAACATCATTGGCGACGGTTTTCGTTCGGCCAAACTGTCCCCCCCAAACACAACCTGGAATTGTGACAGCATCCCCAACCCTTCCAACAAGGCGACGGAAAATTCATACGGTTTGTTGGTGACAATCGCTTTCGGCAGGTAATCCAAGCGGGCGAGCGTTTCTTCGACTTCGGGATACACGCGAGTGCAATCCAGCAGATGTTCGCGGTAATGACGGCGAAACAACTCCAGCGCGTGATCAACATCAGACGGCAACGGCGCGAATTCCATCGAAGCCGTCAACGCGCGTTCGACCAGCAACCGTGCGCCTTCGCCGACGAAGTTCAACACTCGCACCGACGGCAACACGTTTAATCCAAGTTCCGCCAGCATTAAATTGACTGAATTCGCCAAATCCGCGCGCGAATCCACCAGCGTGCCATCCAGATCAAAAAGCAAACATTTGTAACTCATCGTTTTTGACACCATTCGGGGCTTTTGCAATTCCTCGAAAAAAAGCTAGCATCGGATTTACCAGCGATTTCCCGGTTTTTCAACTCAACTCTTTCCTGAAAGGAACCCGATGTCCG
>JAEUQP010000811.1 GCA_016789645.1 Acidobacteriota bacterium
GGAACAAAGCGGATTAAGACGTTTTTGCAGTTCCATTTTTCTTCATTCATCGTTTCCGATGAACTATTCTCAGCGGCCTAACAACATGTTCATCGGGCTGCGGCGAACGACATTGATTTCGGAAACCGCGCCGCCCGCAACTCCGGTGGAACGGATGGTTATGCGATTGCGTCGTTCAGGTCGATACTGAATCCGGCAACTTTGAGCTCACGTGCTAGTCGCATCTTCCAACCCTCATTGTGGTCCATGGATTCGTAGATGAGCCCCATGACATCGGACGGAAGTTCGACATCGCCTTTTGTCAAAACCACGGTGCGTTCTCTTCCAAGTTTTGCAGCAAAGTAGCCCAGCTCAAGAATGACATTTTGACGAGCACGCGATCTCTTCTGCTCTTCTCTCCCTTTTGGATACCCATCGTCGTCTGGTGTGATCAAGATAACCGCGAATCCAGCTCTCTCGGCATAGTCCTCGAATTTCTCGATTACTGTCATTCCCCGATTCAGCTGCTCTTGAAGAATTACCGGTTTAAGGCCAAGTCTTTCGAGGAACCGTGCGACAGCTTGTTTTGCCCCTTCGTCGTGACCATGCACGATGAAGACGGAGTTTGAGATCGGCAGCGCAGATTCCATCGCCGCCAGATCGACCCGTTTCATCGTCAGAATGCCCTCGGCACCGATCGTGGCTGACCATTTACCGGCTATTTCATTGTCACCTTTCAGCCGACCAACAATTATCACCTCGCCAAGGTCTATGCCGGTGGCGTTGCGCGTCGGCGCCAAATTCAGTGTGATCCCTACGTGAACTTGGCCGGTAACATTGCACTCACAGACGCCGAGTAATGGCTCTGATATCTTTGCCGTTCCGGAGACAGCGTTTCCCGTCTGCTCAAGGGTGAGCGCAAATCCGGCGCTATTTGTTCCTGTTGCTTCGCCGATCCAGTAACCAGTTAGGGATGCCATGTTTTCAGCTCGTACCGTTCGTTGCATAACGATCAGTTAGGCGGCGCGATCACGGACGCGCACGTTCTTATGTATTTTGAGGTCAGCTGCATTGCTGGGATAAACGATTACGCCAATCTCTTCGACCTTCAGACGAAAGCACTCGAATGCCTCTGGTTTTTCCGGACCTGACCATTGTTCGGGGGTTGCCAGGACAAAGCGCTTATCCTCGCCGTGAAGTACAATTGCCGAAGAGCCCGCTTCGATTCTGCGAACTTCGCTCCACAAAATTCGGAAATGACCAAACAGGTTGCGTTGCGCAATCGCCGCTTCGGATATCTCGAAGACTCCGACACTGACGTACAGGTATAGTCCCATCAACGTGAAAAAACCGAAAATTGGGAGCGTCTCAATTGCACCAGCTCGTAATGCGAAAACGCATAACATCAGGAAGAACGCACCGCATACGGCACCAATAATTCTCACGCTGGCAACACCAACCTGATAAGTCTTAGTCTGCATAAATATGAAAATCGAGCCTAACATAAATTAGACCGCCTTCGGTGTTTCCAATAATGGAAACAAGTTTCTATTATCGGAAACTACTTTCTGATATTGGAAACATCAGACCACTTTCCTATATCGGAAATGTTTTCTTGAGTGATGCGGTCGGTCAGCTCAAGTTTAACAATTAGGTCATGACGGATTTTCCAAACTCTTCGCAAAATGGCACAGAATCTCAGTGATGATTGATGGCCAATTGATTCGCTTCGAAGTTCCATGAATGACGCGGCGTAGTATAGTTCCGCAGATTGGAAGCAGCAATTTTTTCGCTGCCAAGGCCGACTTTTGACAGCTTCAAGGGCAATCGCCTAGACTGCGCCGGTCATTGCGATAGATCATCAACAAGCCAATGACAGTTTGAAATGTGACGTGGCGATTTCAGCGACTTGCTCCACGGAAAAAACTGCTAAAGAGCGTTCACGAGTTCCCAAGTTTTCAGCGGAAACCCTGGCGTTGTTTTAGCGCCGGGGTTTTT